>JAFZNQ010000062.1 GCA_017552965.1 Abditibacteriota bacterium
ATCATCCGCAAGAGGCCGGACGTGAAGTTTTTTCTCCTGACCAAGAGGCCCCACCGGGTCCGGGAGCACCTGCCTCCGGACTGGGGAGACGGCTGGGAAAACGTGATGCTGAACGTGAGCTGCGAAAATCAGCGGCGGGCCGATGAGCGGATACCCCTGCTGCTGGAGCTGCCGGCCAGGCACAAGGGCATCATGTGCGCTCCCCTCATAGGCAGCGTATCCATAGACAGATATCTCGCCTGCGGACAGCTGGAACAGGTGCTGTGCGACGGGGAAAACTACGGGGGAGCCCGCCCCTGCCGCTATGAATGGGTCAAGGCCCTCAGCGAAGAGTGCAGGCAGCGCAACGTGACCTTCGTGTTCTGCGGCACGGGCCGGCGCTTCATCAAGGACGGCAGGCTGTATGAGATAGAAGAAAACGCCCGCCAGAGCCGGCAGGCTTTCCTGTCCGGCCTGAGCTTTGAGGGCAAGCCCATAGAGTGGCGCCTGACCTTTCCCATGGGAGGTCTGCTGGACGACCGGGAGCTATACGCGCCATATTTCGGCAGGCGGTGCGGGACCTGCGGCATGCGGCCTGCCTGCAACGGCTGCAGCCGCTGCGGCAGATGCGGCGGGGAAGAGGAGCAGCTCTGAGTATGGTATTGCGTTCCCTTTACGACAGTCCGGCCCCTCGCCGAAGGCGCGGACCGGGCAGAGCCCCGCGTGACACACAAGGCTGATATTATGGCTGACAGACCCTTTCAGAACACCTGCGACTGCTATGACAAAAAACAGTGCCCTCATTGCGGCGGCCCCATCACCCGGGACATGTCCTATTGCCCGGAGTGCGGCTGGGACCTCTCGACCTATGCGCTGCTGGAAAGGCTCGGCTCCGTTGCCGCCGGCCAACGTCGGCAAAAGGCGGAGGAAGAAGAGGCGGCCCGCAGGCAGCAGCAAAAAGCAGAGACGCGGCAGGGCCTTTTGGGGCTCCTCTATATCCTGCTCTTCATCAGCGTCCCCGTCCTGCTGTATTTTCTCATGACCCGCTATGACTCCCGGCTGCTGCGCAGCTGCGGGTGGACCGTCATATTCGGCTGGGTGGCTTTTGTCGGCTGCTTTATACGCGAGAGCCTCATCGGCTTTTGGATGGTGGTTTTCGGTCTGGCGGTCCTGGCCCTCTGGCTGATCAATTATACCACGGCCACCCTCATAGTCCTGGGCCTTATGGTCGTCGGCTTCATCATATATGAGCTCCTGCCCCACCGCAGAAAAGACTGACAAAATGCCTGCGCCGCAAAAGCGGCGCAGGCTCGCTGTATCGTCAAACAGCCTTCAGCGCAAGTCTTTTCCCCGTCATCCCGGGGGATACTTCAGCATGCCAAACGCATCGGCATTTGCCGGTTTTCTCAAAGAGGCCGAGGGCATCTTCCGGAGTGAGAAGAGGCCCTATACCGGGACTTAACGGGAAGCTTGATCATTGTCCCCGGCAGGCCGGACGCTTTGGTCCTCAAGGCCGAAAAAACGGGCGGCATTGCGGAAGCAGATGCCTTCCGTAATAGCGCGCAGGGCTGCCTCGTCACAGGGGTATTCGCCGTCCTCCACCCATTTTCCCAGCATATCGCAGAGTATGCGGCGAAAATATTCGTGCCTTGTGTAGCTGAGGAAGCTGCGGGAATCGGTAAGCATCCCCACAAAGCCCGCCAGATAGCCTTCGTTGGCAAGACTGGTCATCTGGTCGATCATACCGCGCTTGTGGTCATTGAACCACCAGGCAGTGCCATGCTGCAATTTGCTCACCGCTTCGCCGGTCTGGAACGCGCCCATGACCGTTTCGATGGCAGCGTTGTCATTGGGATTCAGGGAATAGAGTATGGTCCTGGGCAGCTCTCCGGTCTCGTCCAATGAGCCGAGGAAGCCGGCCAGAGCCTTGACGGAAACCTGATCGCCGATGGAATCAACGCCTGCGTCGGGGCCCAGGGCCCTGAAGAGGCGCCGGGAGTTGTCGCGCATCACGCCAAAGTGGATCTGCATCACGACCCCCTGACGGGCATATTCACGCCCCAATTCCGTCAGCAGCGCAGTCTTGAACCGGGCTTCTTCCCGAGGAGTGGGAAGCGCGCCCTCAAGACGCCGCCGGAAGATGGCGCTGACTTCCTCCTCCGAAGCCGGCGCAAACGGCACCGCCTCCATGCCGTGATCGGAGACACGGCAGCCCAGCTCCGCGAAGGCCCTCAGCCTGCTTTTGAGAGCCTCCACCAGCTCCCCGTAGCTGCCGATACGGCCCAGTTTTTTCAGATACTCCGTATAATCCGCCTTTTCTATGCCTAAGGCCTTGTCGGGACGGAAGCCGGGCAATACACGCGTCTTAAAGCTCTTGTCCCCGGCGATCTTCCTGTGCCATTCCAGCGTATCCGCAGGATCGTCAGTGGTACAGAGCGCAAAGACGTTGGAGCGTTCGATGAGTCTTCTGGCGCTCATGTCCGGGCTATGCAGCGCCCGGCCGGTCAGCTGCCAGACTTCCTCTGCGGTGCTGCCGTTCAGGATACCCTCATAGCCAAAATAGTTCCGCAGCTCAAGATGGCTCCAGTGATACAGCGGATTGCCGATGGCAAGCGCCAGGGTCTCCGCCCATTTTTGGAACTTGGCCCTGTCCGGCGCGTCCCCGGTAATATAGCGTTCCTCCACACCGGCAGAGCGCATCAGCCTCCACTTGTAGTGGTCGCGGGCCAGCCAGAGCTGGGTGATGTTGTCGAACTGCCGATCCTCGCAGATCTCGCAGGGATCCAAATGGCAGTGGAAATCGATGATGGGCAAGGATGCCGCAAGATCATGATAAAGGCGCCTCGCCGTTTCGGTGGACAGCAAAAAATCCCTGTCCATAAAAGACTTCATATACCCTACCTCAGTATTCATCCGGAGCACAGGCCCGGACTGTTCGCCCTTGCGCTTATACGCCGCTGTAGGCGGAAAAACCGCCGTCAATGGGTATGGTCACGCCGGTGATGAAGCCGGCGGCTTCGTTGTTCAGCAAAAACAGGACTGCGCCCGATAGCTCCTTTTCCGGATCGCCAAAGCGGCCCATAGGCGTGGCTGCAAGGATCTTGTGAGTACGCTCGGTGGGGGTGCCGTCGGGGTTGAACAGCAGCGCGTGGTTCTGACTGCTGGCAAAAAAGCCGGGAGCGATGGCATTCACCCGGATGCCGGCTTTGGAGAAATAGACCGCCAGCCACCGGGTAAAGTTGGTGACGGCCGCTTTTGCTCCGGAATACGCAGGGATCTTGGTCAGGGGCGTATAGGCATTCATGGAGCTGATATTCAGGATAGAGCAGCCTTCTCTGCCCACCATTTGCCGGGCAAAGGCTTGAGTGGGAATGAGAGTGCCTATGAAGTTCAGGTCAAACACGAATTTCACGCCATCCTTGTCCAGGTCGAAAAAGCTCTTGATATCGGCCTCGATATCGCCCTCTTCATAGTATTCCTTGTCCGTAGTGGCCCGGGGATTGTTGCCCCCTGCCCCGTTGAGCAATATATCGCAGGGACCGAGATCGGCCAGCACGGCGTCCGCAACTGCATAACAGGAATCACGATCCAGCACGTTACAGGCGAAGGCTTTCGCGCAGCCGCCTTCCGCTGCTATCTCTGCCGTGACTTGCTGCGCCTTATCATAGTTCAGGTCCAGCAAAGCGACCTTTGCGCCGGCCCGCGCCAGCACCTTTGCGAATGCAGAACAGAGTACTCCGGCAGCTCCGGTGACCACGGCGACCTTGCCGGTGAGATCGGTGTTCAGGATATTCTTTTGCATATCACCTGCCCTCCCCGGCCAATTTGTCCATCAGATCCCAGGCGCCCAGCATGTACATAATGCCCAGAGCGCGGTCATAGAGCCCGTAGCCGGGACGCACGCTGCCCGGCTTCTCGTCCCACAGATGCCGCCCGTGATCGGGCCGGATGTAGCCTTCAAAGCCGCAGTCGTGGTAGGCCCGGAGGATATCCAGGATACCCGTCTCGCCGTCGCAGTCCCGATGGGACGCCTCGGCAAAATCTCCGTTGGGGAAATGCCTGATGTTGCGGATGTGGGCAAAGGCGATGCGGTCGCAATGTCTGCGCACGATATCTGCCACATTGTTCCGGGGATCGGCGTTCAGACTCCCGGAGCAGAGAGTCAGACAGTTGCAGGGATCGTCCACCATACTCAAAAACCGGGCGATGCCGGCCTCGTCCACCAACAGCCGGGGCAGCCCGAAAATATCCCAGGGGGGATCGTCCATGTGGATGGCCATCTTGATATCACACTCATGGCAGACGGGCATGAGCTTCTCCAGAAAATACTGCAGGTTGCCCCACAGCATTTCCTTTGTCACAGGCTTGTATGCGGCAAAGAGCTCGTCCAGCCTGGCCATGCGTTCCGGTTCCCAGCCGGGGAAGGTCATATGATACTTTTCGGTAAAGGACATCACGTATTCCGCCATCTGCTTCGGATCATCCTGGATCATGTCCTTCTGATAATACAATGAGGTGGAGCCGTCGTCCGCGGGATGGAACAGTTCGCTGCGGGTCCAGTCAAAGACAGGCATGAAATTATAGCAGATGACCTTCACGCCAAAAGGCCGGAGATTGCGGATGGTCAGTATGTAGTTGTCGATATACTTGTCTCTCGTCGGCAGACCGATCTTGATATCGTCGTGCACGTTCACAGATTCCACTACGTCGGCGTTGAAGCCCGCGGCGCGTATCGGTCCGACAGCCTCCGCGATCTCGTCCTGCTGCCAGATCTCCCCGGGGAGTTTGTCGTGCAGCGCCCACACGATAGTACTCACCCCCGGGATCTGCCGGATATCCGACAGACTGATCTTATCATTCCCCACACCATACCAGCGAAAGCCCATTTGCATCGGCATGTTTCTGTCTCCTTTGTTTCTGTGTATAATTCAATTATATATAGATCCGCGGCTTTTTTTCAAGCTTCCCCGCCCGGGCAGCCGAAACAGGGAATACCGCCATCTTCCGCAGCAAACCCGGAATCCGAAGCTTAGCATATCGGTCCCGGGACAAAAAGCCTGCGCAGCAGGCCTGTGTGTCGTGGTCCTATTTTATCAGGTTTTCCTTCAGGGATCCCTTTATATTAGTTCTTGGTTTTCTATGGCGCTCTCTCCTTCATCGGAACAGCCGTAATGGGCTCTGTCCGACACTTTCGATCTCTTTCGGGTCAGTCGATGCCAAACAAAAAAAGCGCCGCAAAAGCGGCGCCCGGGTCTTGTCCCGTCACTTCTTGTCTTTTTTGGCCTTCAGGCCCCACACGTTGTTCTGCTCCCTGATCTCGGTCGTGATGTCGCTCTTGATACGTTTGGAGCCCTTGACTATGTTGCCCGTGAACACCAGGGCCTCGCAGGTCCCTCCCACGTGGACGGGAGTGCCGTCGGACTGGAAGCGGCAGGCGTCCACGATCACGTTGCCTCCCAGGGCCTCCACGGAAGCGGCGCCCGTGTCGGTCTCGTCCCACTTTTCCCGGTCCCAGTTCACGAAGTTGCAGTTTTGGAGGGTCACGTCTCCCGACCGGGTCAGCACGTTGTGCTTGCAGGGCCCCCAGAAGGAGCAGTTGCTGAGCATCACTGTCCCCTCGCCGTTGGACTTGTTTATCTCCAGCATCACCGGGTCCTCTCCTATCATGGCCACGAATTCGCCGTTGGTGATGAGGATGCCCAGGTTGCTCACGGCGTCCACCAGCACCGACTTGTTGCAGCAGTCGGCGCCTATGCCCAAAAACTGACCGTTGCAGGCTCCGTGCCCGTTGTCTATGAAGTGATAGCCGGCCTTGTAGCCCAGGGCAAAGGTGTCCACCACGTATTGCCAGTCGCTTTTGGCCAGGATAAAGCCCTCTCCGTGCTCCTGCTGCCAGGTGTAGAGAGGCTCGTTCATGCTGAACCAGGGATTCCAGTGGATGTTTTCCCAGCGGCCTATGTCGTATATCTCGTCGGTGAAAATGCCCCGCCTGAGGGGCTGCCCCGAGATATTGCGGACCAGATGCCTTTCGTTCTGGCTGCAGTCTATGCCGTTGAAGGGATTGAGGAGCTCACAGTCCAGGAGAGCCGGGTTTTTGCCCCTCATGGCCACGCACCAGGGGTAGGCAAAGGGCGCGTTCTTGTTGGTCTGGTCGGGGTAAAAGAACACGAAGCCCCGGACCGTGGAATTGGTGTTGATGGTCAGGAAGGGCTCGCCCTTCTCGTTGTTTTTGTCCGCCGTGGGCATCAGGCAGGAGCCTCCGCCGTCGGGCCGGGGCCAGCCGGGATTTCTGACGCCTATGTTGGCGGGCACCGACTTGTAGGTGCCCTCCAGGGTGACTCCGTTGGGCACTCTTATCTGTCCCTTGAAGAGATAGTTGCCGTTGTCCACCTTCACGGTGGCAAACCTGGCCTCGGCAGCGGCATCCAGAGCCTTCTGAAAGGCCTCGGTGTTGTCGGTCTTGCCGTCCCCCACCGCGCCGAAATCCGCCACGTTGATCTCACCGGCAGCGGCGGCGCAGGCAAGGGAAATGAGGGCTATGAGCAATAGAATAATACGTTTCATCTGTGTCTCCGGTGCTAATGATATCGTTATTCTTATTATACCAACAAGGTCCTTTTTTTGTCAACACAGACAGACCTCCGGCAGTTGTAATATATGAACGCTTTTTGCAATATGGTACCTTTTGCAATATTTAACGAGAAAGCAGACAAACAACTTGCATTGTTGCCTACATACAGGGTATAATAGAGCTGTAAAACAAAATCATCAAGGAGATCAAAGCATGAAAAGAGGTTTTACACTCATCGAACTCTTGGTAGTGATCGCTATCATCGCCATCCTGGCAGCCATCCTCTTCCCTGTGTTCGCCCAGGCCAGAGAAAAGGCCCGCCAGACCCAGTGCCTTTCCAACTTCAAGCAGATAGGCACTGCCACCCATATGTATTGCGAGGACTGGGACGAGACCATGCCTTCCTTCTACGCGGGTCTGTATCCCTACTTCTCCTCCACTATGCCTGCTCCCTGCGGCAACGGGACTGCCAACGAGCCCTACGTGGCCAGCATGCACGGCTATTCTCTGCACTATCTCATCGTGCAGAACGCCATGATGCCCTACGTCAAGAACATCAATCTGTGGTTCTGCCCCTCCGCCGACTGGAAAGCCTCCAATCTGGGCAAGGGCATCAATGACGCCACCACCACCGCCTATCGCTTCTGCCTGTGCCAGGACACCTACAGGACCAACGTGCCCGTAGGCACCTTTGTCAAGCCCAGCCAGTTCGTTATCTGGCATGAGTGGAAGGCCTATCACCGCAACAAGGAAGGCAACACCGTGACCAACAACGGCAGAGACCCGCTGGCTGTCAACGCCGCCTTTGCGGACGGCCACGCCTCCCTGTGGAAGTGCGAGACCTCCAACGGCACCACCTGGGACTTCAACTGGCCCGCTCACTATATTGACGGCGCTCAGGTCTGGGTCGACACCTTTGCTTCCTGCAGCTGGGACGTGGGCAACAACTAAGATCACACTTGCAAAAAGCCGGCCTTTGCCGGCTTTTTGATATGGCGCGCCGTGCCCGGGGCCTCATTGCGCGTCTTTTTCGCCCCGTATGTGATATAATGACATCGTAATCCGATACAAGGAGGATCAGGAATATGCAGCCGAATTACTGCGCTTTCTGCGGCAGCCGCCTGCCCGGCAACGCCGCTTTCTGCCCCGTCTGCGGCAAAGCCGTTTCCCTCCCGGCAGAAGCTGCCGGCGAAGAGCCCTGCGACGGCCCGGACATATACGCCTTTCTGAGCCCCGGCGACGAAGCATACAGAAACAAGTTCGGCATCTGCGGCTGCACAGGCCTCCGGGCCTCCTGGAACTGGGCCGCCTTCTTTTTCGGCTGGCTGTGGTTCGGCTACAGGAAGATGTATATCCAGGCTGTATGCGCTTTACTCGCAACCCTCTTTGTCGGTCCTCTGCCCATCATCTTTACGCTTCTGCTGGCGGGCGGTTTCAATTGGGACCATTTCCAGGTCAACAGCTTCGCGGCGACAGTGATGCTGGTCAGCCTTTTTGCCAGCCCGGCGCCCATACTTTGCGGCGTGCTGGCCAACGGGCTTTATCTCCGGGACCTCAGTGAGCGTATGTCCGTAGCCCGCAGCTTCCGGAGAGACGATCCGGACAGGAAAAAGTATATAGACGCCAATTCCGGAGTCAACACACTCTTTGTACTCATAGCCATTTTGCTGGTGCTGGTCCCGATCATGGCGATCACGTTTTACTATGCATACGGCAGTGATCCCGTGTGGCAAACGAGGTTCTTTCTTGAAAGGCACTGTCCGGAGCTGTTCCCTTACTCCGGTCCCGTAAGCGCGTATATGGGCTTCTGACGCAGGGGAGGTTCCGAAATGCAAACCTGTTCTGACTGCGGCGCTCTGCTGCCGGACAAGGCCGCCTTCTGCCCCGCCTGCGGCAAAGACCTTGGCGGCGGAGAAGGGTCCGGCGACGGTCTCGGCGTATTCTCCTTTCTGAGGCCGGAAGACAAGGTCTACCGCAACAAATTCAGGGCTTACGGCAACACAGGCCTTTGGATCTCCTGGAACTGGGCCGCTTACTTTTTCGGCTGGCTGTGGTTCGGCTTCAGGAAGATGTATCTCCACGCCGCCATGGCGCTCATCGCATATTTCTTTGCGGGGCCTCTGCCCGTTTATATGATCATACTGACGACCTCGCGCTATCCCAGGATAAACTTTTGTGCGGCGGCCCTGTTGCTGAGCCTTTTTGCCGGTCCGGCGCCGCTCCTTTTCGGCATATTGGCCAACGGGCTTTATCTCCGGGATCTCAGGGAGCGCCTGTCCGCGGCCCGCAGCTTCCCGGACGGCGACCACAAAAAGCAGGAATATATCTGCCGCCTTGCCGGAGTTGACAGGCGGTATGTTCTCATAGGCCTTGCGTTGTGTATCGCCGGATTCCTTGCCCTGATGTATTACCTGGCCACCACCTGTGATCCCGTGGGAGTGTTCAGGCTGCGCCTGCACCGGTATCTGCCGGATATATTTTCCAGACCCCAGAACGTGTATCACTCCTGACCACAAGGGCAAAGCGCCGGCTTTGCCCGTTTTTTTGCCAAAACTCATTGACACGCCCCCTGCGATATCTTATAATAATATAGAACTATCATCCCATGAACTACGAGGTATCAGTTGAAAAACATCACACAGGGCCTTGACCTGCTTTCCAAAAGGGTGACGGCCCCCATAGAGCGCTTCAGGGCGGAGGCGGCTTTTGCGGAAAAATTTGCCCGTGTCTCCGGGCGGGAGGACTGGCTGCCCCTCATAAGGCAGGCGGTGTCCCATGCGGAGAAGGCGGACGCCGGGAACGCGGCCCGCAGGATAGAGCAGGCGGAGGACATGCTCTCCCCCATAGGCGCTGCCGCCAAGCAGCACACCATACACCTGCTGGGCCACGCCCACATAGACATGAATTGGACCTGGAGCACCCTGGAGACGGTCACCGACTGTCACGACACCTTTGCCACGGCGCTCAGGCTCATGGAGGAATATCCGGACTGGGTCTTTGCCCAGAGCCAGGTGTCCGTGTATAAATATATAGCGGAATACTACCCCGAGCTGACAGAGCCCATCAAAGAGAGGATACGGGAAGGGCGCTGGGAGGTGACGGCGGCCTGCTGGACGGAGATCGACGACAATCTCATATCCGGCGAGAGCTACTGCCGCAACCTGCTCTATTCCAAGCGCTGGATGCGGGAGCACTACGGCGTCCCTTTTGAGGATATATCCATAGACTGGAAGGCGGACACCTTTGGCCACGCCTGGACCCTGCCCGGGCTCATGCTGGAGGGAGGCGTCACGGAGTTTTATCACATGAGGCCCGGCGGGCAGCGCTGGCTGGCCCGGTGGCAGTCTCCCGACGGCAGCGAGGTGCTGGAGTTTGACGACGGCAAGGGCTGCTACGTGTCCCCGGTCACTCCCGCCATGGCGGACGTGATGCTGGACTACCTGCAGGAGACGGGCCTCCGGGACTTTCTCTTCGTCTTTGGCGTAGGCGACCACGGCGGCGGCCCCACCCGCCGGCATCTGGACGCCGCTCTGGACATGATGACCTGGCCCGTGTTTCCCACGATACGCTTTTCGTCCTCCCGGGAATACTTTGACAGGATCAGGGCCTCCCGGGACCGGATCCCGGTCCACCGGGACGAGATCAACTTCATATTCCGGGGCTGCTACACCTCCCAGAGCAAGGTTAAGCGCGTCAACCGGGCTGCCGAAAACCTCATTCCCGAAGCGGAAGCGGTCTGCGCCCTGCTGGGCGGGACCGCGGGCATAGCCTATCCCCACTCCGGCTTTCACAGAGCCTGGGAGCACACCATGTACAATCAGTTCCACGACATACTGGCGGGCTCCAGCGAGCACGCGGCCATGGAGGACGCGGACTGCCGCTTCAGAGAAACGGAGGCCCTGGCGGGCACTGCCCGGCACCGGGTGCTGCGAAACGTCGCAGCCCTGCTGGACACCAGGTCCGCCTTCGGCGATCTTCCCTGGGACCAAAAGGGCGTGGAGGCGGGCTTTGGCGAAGTGAGGCTGCCGGGCAGGCTGTCCTCCCACGGTGGCTCCAGCAGCGTCAGCGACATATTCATGGTCTTCAATCCCACTCCCCGGCCCGTCACGGGCACGGTCTTTACCAAGCTGTGGAACAAGGCTCTCGACCCCTCGCGGCTGACGGCCCGGGACTCCGGCGGCAGCGAGACGCCGGTGCAGGTCACCGGCTCCAGTCAGTACGTGGAGCACACCGGCATCAACGCAGCCTTCACGGCCCGGGAGGTGCCTCCCTTCGGCTGGAAGACCTACTGCATCTACGAGGCAGAGGAGCCCGTGACCTCCTCGCCGGAATACCACCCCAACCTGTTTTCGTTCCTGCCTGCCGCCGGCAGCTCCACCGGAGTGCGGCAGACCGGCCCCTTTGCCATGGAAAACGACTTTGTCTCCATAGAGATAGACCCCTCCACCGGAGGTCTGACGCACTACACGGACAAAAAGACCGGCAGGGATCTGGTGCCGCCGGGCAAGGTGCTGGGCTATCTGGAAATGGCCTGTGAGGTCCCCCACTTCATGACCGGCTGGTTCACGGCCCAGGAGGTGACCGCCGAACCTGTCACGGGAGGGCGTCTGGTGGACGACAACGACCCGGCCCAGAGCTTTGACGCGGACGTGCTGTCCATGGTATCCTCCCGCAGAGCGCCTATGAGAGGCCCGGTCATCGGCTCCATCAGGACCATCCGCGCCGTGGGCGGCTCCCGGGTGATCACAGAGGTCATCCTCCACGCCGATTCCGGAGCGGTGGACTTTAGGATAGAGGCCCGCTGGCGGGAGACCGGAGACGGCGAAAAGGGGGTGCCTGTCCTGAAGCTGGTGTTCCCCATGGGCGCAGAGGACTCCCGGGCCGTCTATGAGATACCCAACGGCTGCATGGAGAGGCCCCGGAGCCGGGAGGACGTGCCGGCTCTCAGATGGGTGGACGTGGGCGACGACCGGGAAGGCTTCACCCTCCTCAATGACTCAAAGAGCGGCTTTTCGGTGTATGACGGCGTGCTGCGGGCCGCTCTCATACGCTCCAGCTATGACCCGGACCCCCTGCCGGAAACGGGGAGCCACGCCATGAGCTTCAGGCTGATACCCCGGGGGGCCTTTGACCCTCAGGCAGCCTGCTCTGCGGCCGAAGAGTTTTGCAAGCCCCTGAGCCCCGTGCCCGCGGGCATGCGCTCCGGTCCCCTGGCCTGCGAGCACTCCGAAGCCAAGCTCCTGGAGGGCACAGTTCAGATAGGGGCTGTCAAGCGGGCGGAGGAGGGAGACTCCATAGTGATACGCCTGTGGGAGACCTCGGGCAAAGACTCCCGTATACGCCTGTGGGTAAACGGGGCGGAGCGCTGGCGCTTCTGCAACACTCTGGAAGAAGATACAGGCGCAGCCGCCGATGCCCCGGAGGGCGTGATATCCGCCGTGATACCCGCCTTTGCCACCAGGACCATCAAGGTATATCGCAAGGGCCAAGGATAAAGCAATATGTATATCACATCACGAGGAAATACGATCATGATCATCACTCTGCTGGCAGCCGCTATGCTGCTTGTGTGCGCCGCCCGGGCTTTTGCAAAGCCCCTGTATATAGGCGGCGGCGAAAAGGGCTGGGAGGGCTGGCAAAAGGACCCCTGCTGGTCCCTGACCGACATGAAAAGAGGCGGCAACAAATACGCCTCCTTCCCCCACTTTGAAAGCACCGAGGAGGGCATGGGCTCTCTCAGGTCTCCGGAATTCGTTGTAGAGGGCACCCATCTCACCGCCAACTGCGGCGGCTGGGAGGGCTCGGCGGTGCACCCCAGCGCCTTTACCCTCCGCAGAGCCTCCGACGGAAAGGTCCTGAGGCAGTATCTCCCCGGCAACGTGGGCAACGATATGAGCATCATCAGGTGGAGCGTGGCGGAGCTGAAGGGCGAAAGAGTGTATTTTGAGGCCCGGGACTCCTACGGCGCCGAGGGCTACGCCTGGCTGCAGCTGGCTGCGGTGTATCTCACCTCGGAGGGGGAGACGGACAACGGCATCTTTTATACCCCCCTGGCCGCAGACGAAGGGACAGGCCGCTGGACCGTAAAGGAGGGCTGCCTCACCTATGAGGGGCGCGCAGCCGGAGAAGACTGCCGCATCACCTCTCCCGCCTTTCCCGCAGCGGACACCCTCAGGCTCACGGTAAAGGGCTTTGACGGAAAGGGCTCCGCAGAGGAGGACGAGTTCAAGTTCTCCAGCGGCTTCAACGCCTGGTATGACAAAAAGGGTCTGGCGGGCACCGTGCAGATAGAGGTTTTCGAAGCGGAGACCGGACGGCTGGCGGGCAGGATTGGCGCCCCCGATTCCGACGATCCCGTTTCCGTAGATATAGACACCTCCTCCCTCAGAGGCAGGGACCTCCGCGTATCCGTCACGGACTCCGGCGAAGAATACTGGATCGGCCTCTGCAAAATAGAGGCGGGAGAGTATACCATAGATTTCACATCGGACTCCCTCGAGGGCTGGGAGATCCCCGAAGCGCCGGAGCAGCTCTCGGATCAGGCCGGCATCCCCTTCAGAACAGCCTCTCAGCCCGCAGTGCTGGGAACAAAGACCTTCACCTGCGGCTTCAAAACGGACGCCCTGTATATACTGGGCCTGGACCACTGCGAGGACGCCTGGAGCTGGCTGGGGGACAAAATGGGCGATATCACCCTGCGCTACGCCGACGGCAGCAGAGTCTCCTACCCTGTGGTGCTGGGGGAAAGCTGCTGGTGGGGCAAGAAGTTCAGGATATATATCCAGCCCTTTGACCACGGCCAATACGCTCCCCTGTTCAGGGACACAGTCAATCTGTATCCCCAGGGCCCCTCGGAAAGCGGGACCTACGTGAGCGTCATCAAGCCCGATCCGGACAAGGTCCTGGAAGCCGTCACCGTGGAAAACGACCCCGGGACTGCGGCCCACTTCAACGTCTACGGCATAACCGCCGCCAATGGGGAGAAGGGCTTAAGGGGGCTGGTCCACAGCGGGGAATTCGCCGCCTTTGCCAAGAACCGCCCTCTCAGGAGCGAACAGGACGGCCCTGCGCCTGCCAACGTGGAAAAGCTGGCGGACGTGATGTATGCCACCACGAATTCCTTCCCCAAGGACTTTGTCATAGAAAGACCCAAGGACTACCGGGGCCCCATAGTGGAATTTGAGGGAGACAGCTGGGCCCGGCTCATGAGCAACGTGTTCAGCCACAACGCTCTGGATATGTCCAAAAAGGTCACCGACGACGGCGTGTATCACACCTCTACCTACGGAGCCCCCTGGTACGGCTACGACGGCGTGGGGCTCTTTACCGACAACCCGGACCCCGCCGTAAGCAGGAACCACGCGGGCCACTACTTCGACGAGGGCTGGAGCCGGGACGAAGGCAGGTGCCTCATGGAGCTGGTTTATCTGGGCTATTACGACAAGGCCCGGGACTGCGCCGGCTTCACCTTTGACTGCGCCCGCAGCTGGCAGAGACACCCGGAGATCACCGTGGCGGGGAGCCCCCTGCCCCCTCACGTAGCCCGCATCCTGCAGGTCAACATGGTTTACGAGGGAGGCGGCTGCTTTGAGAACGACGGCCACGGACAGGTGGCCTCCTGGATATACAATATGTGGAAGCGTATGACCCACGAGGAAAGAAAGGAGTGGGAAAAGGCCAACTGGCAGGACGTCAAATACCTGGGCGACTGGCCCCAGTGGCAGCTGGACCACCCGGAGGTAAGCCGGGCAAAGGACGGCAACCTGTGGTCGGACTCCGAGGGCTCCGGCTGGGATATCACCACCGGCTGGTCCATATTCTGCGACCTGGCCCAGGTGGAGGGGCTCATAGGCCTCAGCGAGATCGCCGCCTCGGCGGGGCACCCGGAGGAAGCCCGGGCCTGGCTCACCACGGCGGAGGGGCTGAAGGAGGCCATAGAGCGAAACTACGTCACAGACGACCCCGCCTACGGCAGGGTGTGGACCATGAAATACGCCGGCTTCGGCGGCAGCTCCACCCTGGCCCCCATACTGTTCTCCACGGACCGCACGGGCTTTGACATACGGAAGAGCTATCCCGAGTGGGCTCAGATGAACAGGGCTGCCTGGCAGCGCACCCTGGACCATTTCCGCCCCAACGCCTTCGGCTACGGACAGGGCTATATGCTCATCAGCACCCTGATGTATGACGAGATGGAAAAGGCGGAGGAGCTCCTGAGGGTCTCGGGCAGGTGCCTCTACAATCCCACCTACGAGCCCTATATAGTGCCGGAAAACGTGATCTACACCGAAGACTTTTCCAGGACCGCCCGCATGGGCGACCTGGGCAACTGCGTGCAGCAGGCCGAGATGGTGAAGGCCCTGCGCATCATGGGCGGCGTGGACGACAACGACCAGGAGCATATCAGGCTCATGCCCCGGCTCCCCAAGGGGTGGACCGGCATCAGAGTGGAGGATATGCCAGTGGTGTGGAGCGACCGGGGCAGGATCACCCGGTCAAAGATCAGCTATACCTTCCGCCGCAGCGGCGGCAAGGGCGAGCTGGAGATAAAGTTTGAAGGCAAGGCCCCCGCTCTGGACATCAGACTGGGCGCCTTTGACGAGCCCGTAGAGAGCATCACCGTCAACGGCCAGCCTGCGGAGTTCACCGAGACACAGTCCGGAGACAGCCGCTGGGCCCGAGTGGAATACAAATAAGCATATACTAAAGAGCCGGAAAGCCCCGGGGGCTTTCCGGCTCTTTTCTGCCCGGATATGTGCTATAATAAAGATAGCACTACACATCCGACAAAGGAAACCACATGTCTTCATACGCACTGACCATAGCCGCGGCAGACTCTGCCGACGAAGCCAAGCGCAGCGCAGACATAGTCTGCTCCGGCTCCCATGATGAGACACAGATCAACGAGGCTCTGGCCTCTCTGGAACACCGCTCCGGCAAGGTATATTTCCGAAGCGGCACCTACAACATAGATGCGCTGACACCGCACCCCACGGCGGGCCTGGGCGGCGTCTGCATCACCGGCGCCGACGCCCACAGGGCCATCTCTTTGGAGGGAGAAAATCAGACCTGGTTTGCGAATTTTCCCTCCTATGACATCAGCGGAGGCGTCATATTCAACGTGACGGACAAGGCCCTCGCGGGCGCAGACGAAGCTGTCCCCGTGTCGGGCCTCATTGCATTTCCGGACAATGAAGGCAGAGAGCCCTTTCCCGGCAGGGTCGTCTCCGTCACCAATATAGCTCTGCGGCTGCCCACCAATCAGCGCCCCAACACCTGCGGCGTCAACCTGCACCACGTCAGCGGCCTGACCCTTGCCAACGTGTTTGTCACCACGGCGGATCCCTTTGACAGCATGCAGCTGCCGGCTCCGGGCACCCGGGGCATCTACGGCCTCTCGGGGAGCAAGATATGCGAATACCGCCTCACCTTGTGCATCGTCCGGGGCTTTGAGCGGGGCTTTGACCTGCCCGGAGAGCACATAGTGGCCGACGGCTGCTACGCCACCTACTGCAAATATCCCTACTATCTGGCCGGCGACGGCACCTACACCTATCACACCTCTGTGTTTTTGAAGTGCGGCCATGAGGACTGTTTGTACGGCCCCTATTTCGGGGAGTTCGCCAGAGAGGGCTCTCTCTACGAATTCATAGCCTACGACTCCGAGTTCAGCGTCGGGGCTCTGTTCAGTCAGAGGGGAGGAGCCATAGAGGCCCGGCCCGGCTTCAGCCGGGGACACGTGAGCCACACGGCCACCCTGGAAGGCGTGGGTATCAGGCCCTGCCCCTTCTGGGAAAAGGGCAGCGGCTCGGGCTTCGTCACCCGGCAGAGCCTCGAAGGGATGGGCGGCGCTCAGCCCGACCTGAACTCCACTCCCTGGCTCAACGAGATACACCGGGGCATCGTCACGGACACAGTCCGCGAAAACACCCTGTCCGCCTTCCGTCTGACGGGCGAGCTGGGCTACAAATATCTGGAGTGCGACCTGCGGACCACCCGGGACGGCGTGCCCGTCATGAGCCACGACGACACCATACCGGACGCGGAGGGCCGGCCCTTCACCATATCTCAGCTGACCTATGAAGAGCTGAAGGACTATCCCCTCACCGCCTCCGGAGAAACGGTGCCTTCCTTCGAAGACGCCCTGCGCGCCGTGTATCCCTTCGGCATCACCCTCAACGCGGAGATGAAGACCCGGACGGCAGAGTTTTACCGCAGTGCGGCGGAGCTGGTCATCGAGCAGGGCATGTCCGGCAGGACCGTGTACAATCTCAACACCGCGGACAGGGCCATGGTGGATATGGTGGCGGAGATCGACAAGCGGGCCCGCTTCCTCTTCCCCTACGACCCGGCGACCCTCATGAGCTTTCAGGACCTCTATGAGGACAGGACCCGGGTGTGGATAGTGATCCCCGATCACAGGATCACTCCGGAGATAGCCCGGGAGATACGACGCAGCGGCCATATGTTCATGATATACCACGTCAACGATCCGGCCTATTTTGACTACAGGCCCGACATCATCGAATACCGCACTGACCTGGGAGCCCGGGTGGGCGACCTGATCCGGGACTACCTGGGGAGGGCAGGACGTTGAAGCTGAAGACCCTGCGTCCTGCCATGGGCGTCTTTGCCGCCCTGCTCGCGGTATACCTGTGGGCCGCCGCGCTGGCAGGCTGCTCTCTCAAAGGAAAAGCCTCCGAAGAAGCCTCCCCCGCTGCCCGGTCCGGCAACGGCGCCCTGGTGGTATGCTTTTCCCTGCCCGGGGAACAGCAGGGAGCGGGTATGATCGACAACGGCAACACGGAGGTCGTGGCGGAGATCATAGCCCGGCAGACCGGCGCCGATATATTCCGCATCAATCCGGTCCGCAACAACTACTACGACAAGTCCTATGACGAGCTCAACGAGACAGCCCGCAGGGAAAAAGAGGCGGCAGCCCGTCCCGGATACACCGGCAATCCGGACCTGTCCAAATACGACACGGTCTTCATAGGCTCCCCCGTATGGTGGAACGACTGGCCCATGATCGTGTATTCCTTCTTCGACAAGAATGCCGAAGGCCTGAAGGGCAAGACCCTCGTTCCTTTTTGCACTCACGAGGGGCCGGGGCTTGGGGGCCTGGACTCCGCGCTGCGGGGGGCCTGCCCCGACAGCAAGGTGAAGACAGGCCTGGGGGTAAGGAGCTCCGACGTCCTCAGGGACCCCGGGAAGACAGAACGGACCGTCAGGACCTGGCTGGAGGGGCTGGGCTACTGAGATGACATACAAGAGGAGCATCCTCGACCTGGCCATGATAGCCCTGATGCCCTTGCTGATGGCCTTTGCCCTCACGGGCTTCGGCCTTCACGAGCTGCTGGGCACCATTCTCTTCGTCCTGGTCATCCTGCACAACATCCTCAACAGGAGCTGGTACGCCGCCCTGTTCAGGGGCCGCCTGACTGCCGGGCGAGCCTTCGGCACGGCGGTCAACCTGTGCCTCGTCCTCGCCATGGTCCTGCTGGCCCTCAGCGGCTACACCCTGACGGGACGCCTGAGCCTGCCCCTGCACGCGGCCCGGCGCATTCACCTCATAGTGTCCTACTGGAGCTTCGTCCTCATGTGCCTCCACGCAGGCATCCATCTGCGGGTCCCCTTTGACCGGCTGCGCTCGCAGCGGCCGGCGGCAGCCCGGGGCCTGACGGCGGCCCTGTGCGCCGCTGCCCTCTGGGGCCTGTGGGCCTTTGTGCGGCAGGGCTATCCCGGCTATATGTTCGGCGCCGTGGCCTTTGCCGACTTTGACTTGGGCAGCCCCCTGCGCTTCTTTGGCGAGCTGGCGGGCATCATGGTCCTGTTTATGCTGCTGGGAGCCCTGGGCGCCTGCCTGCCCGGACGAAAGACCACATAAAACAAGGCGCCAATGCGGTCGCATTGGCGCCTGTCTTTTTGAGTATCTACACAGCCAGGTCGCAGGCGTAGGTGCTGCCCTGACGCCACACTATCACGGTGATATGGCTGCCCTTTTTCAGGGACGCGGCTATCCTGTTGAAGGCGTTCACGTCCTTGATCTCGTCGCCGTCTATCTCCAGTATCACGTCGCCGGCCTTGATGCCCGCCTGAGCGGCGGCTCCGCCGTTCAGCAGCTGCTGCACCAGCACGCCTCCCTCAAAGTCTGACGGCAGCTTCAGCTTGTTTCTCACCTCGGGGGTCAGCTCCGCCACCTTCATGCCCAGATCGATCTTGCCTGTGATGGTCTTGTTGTCATCGCCGGAATGCAGCAGGCCCACGGTCACCTTCACAGTCTGCTTTTCGCCCTTGCGGACCAGGTCCACGTTCACCGTGGTGTCCGGCTTGGCAGCCTGTATGGCCCTGCGGAGCTCTATGGCGGAGGTCACCTTTTTGCCGTCAAAGGCGGTGATGACGTCCTCCACCTTGATGCCGGCTCTGCCCGCGGGACTGTCGTCGGTCACGCTGGCCACATAGACTCCCTCGGACACCTTGAGCCTTTCCTTGTGATAAGGGGTCATGTTGGCGGGCGCCAGGCCCAGGAAGCCTCTGACCACCTTGCCCTCCGAGAGCAGCCTTTCCATCACAAATTTGGCCGTGTTGGCAGGGATGGCAAAGCCTATGCCTATGCTGGCGCCGGTGGTGGAAGCGATGGCCGCATTCACCCCGATCACCTGACCGGAGGTGTTGATGAGAGGGCCGCCGGAGTTGCCGGGGTTGATGGTGGCGTCCGTCTGGATGGCGTCCGGATAAAAGGTGCCGGAGTCCCCTTCTCCCACGCTGAATTCCCGGGTCAGACCGCTGACCACGCCTACGGTGACAGTGTTTTCAAAGCCCATGGGGTTGCCTATGGCCATGACCCACTGGCCCACCTTCAGCTTGTCCGAGTCGGCAAAGGCCAGAGGAGTCAGCCCTGTGGCGTCTATCTTCACCAGCGCCAGGTCGGAAAAGCTGTCCAGCAGCACGGTGCCGTCGTATTCCTTGCCGTTGTAGAGCGTCACGGTCACCTTGGACGAGTCCGCCACTACGTGGGCGTTGGTCATGATGTAGCCGTCCTGACGCACCACAAAGCCGGTGCCGGAGCTGACGGTCTTGCGGACCTCCTTCCGGGGGTTGGTAAAGGGAGCGAACAGGTCTCCCAGGCCAAAATCAAAGCCTCCGAAGGGCGAGCCTCCGGCGGACACCGTGGCCTCTCCCTCGGACTGTATCAGCACCGTGGAAGGCGCCGTTTTTTCTGCCAGATCCTCAAACACGGTTTCCATATCCGCCGCGCACAGCACGGCAGAGCAGCACAAAAGTATGAGGACCGCTGTTATCTTTTTCATTTTCTTCTCCTGATCACAATAAAAGAAGCCGTCTCTCAACGGCTTCTGTATGCCACGCAATATAGCTTGTATGTATCCGAGGATACCCCCGACTGCATCAGCAGCCTCTCGCGCATTCTGTATCTCGTCTCGCCGTTTTCCGCCTTTACCGCTGTCAGTCCCGCGCGTCTCAGCGCTATCTCCGGCAGCTCCGCCTCCGGAGAACAGCTCATGGTATATACCGCCCTTCCGGGAGCGCTGCGTCCCGCAGTGATCCCTGCGGACATGGCTCCTGCGCAGGCGGCCGCCAGGGCCACCGCCGCCACCGCGATAAAAGCGGTGGAGTGACGCCGGAAAACCGAGAGGTCAAAGGCATGCCTGTGACGGCATATGCATTTGACGCGTTTCAGCTCCTCCTGCAGTGCTTCGTCATCCTCAAACAGGCCCTTCAGCCTGTTGCAAAACGCTTCGCTGGGCTGCGCCTCTTTGACGTTGGCCACAGCAGCCTTGACGCTCACAAAGGACAGATATTCGTGATAGCACTTATCGCAGTCCACCAGGTGAGTCCTGACTGCGGTCTCGGTCCTGGGGTCCAGCTCTCTGTCTATGTAGGCGTTCAGCAGGTTCTTGACTCTGTGACAATCCATCATGTTACTGCCTCACAATCACACGTTGTCGGGAACATCTTTGTCCAGACCGGCCTTGACCAGCTTTTCCCTGAGCAGCTTTCTGCCTCTGTGGATGCGGCTGCGGACCGTGCCCACGTTGGTCCGGGTGACCTCGGCTATCTCCTCATAGCTCAGGCCCTCGGCGTCTGCCAGCAGCACCATGGTCCTGAAATGCTCGGGCATGGTGTTGACCACTGCCATGACCTTTTCGGAATAATCGTTGCTGATGGCGTTGTCCTCTACGGTCGGCTGATCTTCGTCGGCAAAGTTGTATCTCTCCCCTCCGCTGTCATAAGTGTCGTCATCCACAGACTTCACGGTAAAGCCGGGATTTCTCCGGACCTTGTCTATCTGGATGTTCCTCATTATGGTCAGCAGCCAGTTGTCAAAAGGCTTTTGGGGGTCGTATTTATCGAAGAAACGATAGGCTCTCAGAAAGGCTTCCTGCACCAGATCCTCGGCCTCGTCTCTGTTCTGAAGCGTCATGTTGTAAGCTACTGCAAAGGCCTTGTCACGATAAATCTCTACCAGCTCGGCAAACTGCTGCTGCTTTTCTTTTTCGGTGGCAACAGAGTCAACTCTTCTCATAGAGAGGATGTTTTGATTTGTCATATCAGGACCTCCGTAAGTATTTGCCGCTGCGCGGCGTGTTCTCACTATATTATACGCAGATACGGGGGAAAAAGTTTCTTGTCCCCCGGGAAGGGGCGCAAAAAGGCGTTTTCCGGCTCCGGACAGGAGCCGGGGGCAAAGGGGCGGAGCGGCGGGGCCGCTCCGCCGAGCGGTCATTTGAAGAGGACGCTGATCACTTTGAAGGGCGAGGCCGTCAGGGCCACGGCGCCGCCGGTGACCTCCAGCTCTTCCACAGGTCTTTCCAGCAGGTCGCACAGCCAGGCCTTTTTGAAGCCGAATCCGGGCTTCAGGGTAAAGGCTCCGGAGGTCTCGCAGGATTCGTACATACGTATCACGATGCCGTCTCCGTCCTCCGCCTTCTTGACCGTATCTATGAGCACCGCCGGCGAGGAGGTGACGGCAAAGGACTGCTCCGCCGGCAGCGCGCCCTCATGGACGTCCATATCGTACACCTGCAGAGGGACGTTGAAGCCGTAGGCCTCCCGGACCACGTCGCCCTCCGCATAGTCTCCCCTGTGGGGATACAGGGCGTAGGACCAGGTGTGGACGGCTCTGTCTGCCGCCGTGTCCGGATAGGTGGTGGCCCTCAGCAGGTTCAGGCTGACGGTGTTGCCCAGAGCCCTGTGCCCGTATTTGCAGTCGTTGATGATGCTGACGCCGTAGCTGCGGTCGCTCATATCTATCCACTTGTGGGCGCAGGTCTCAAACCGGGCCGTATCCCAGCTGGTATTGAGATGATTGGGCCGCTTGATGTTGCCGAACTGTATCTCGGACCTGGCGTGGTCCGTGTGCACACTGATCTCCGTCAGGCTCCTGAGCATCTTCATATTTTCCTTCCAGTCCGCCCGGGCGGATATGTCCACCCGCTTGCTGCCCGCAGTGACCGTGATGGTCCTGGTGATGACGGACTCGTTGAAACGGTAGGTCTGCCGGCACACGGCGGTGGGACCGTCGGTATATACGGCGCTCTCCGTCAGCTCGGGATAGTAGGACTTGCGTCTGTCATAGTCGTGATACATATCCCAGGCGTCGTTGGAGTCCTCGTGGACTATGAGCCGGGCCGCTTCGCCGGTGGCGTATCTGCCTGCTTCCTTGTCGTATATGGTCAGGGAGCCCCCGGGGTTCAGCTCCACTCTGACGAGCTCGTTCTCCAGACAGCTGTCGGAGGCGGAGGGAGCGGCGTAGTCGGCGGGCCGGGCCTCCTGGATGCGCCACCCCAGAGCGGGGGCGGACACCCTCAGCCACTCTCCGCCGCGCTTCACCAGAGCGCTCCTGTCAAAGGACAGGGTGTTCACCGCCGCCACCGGCTTTTTGCAGCCGGAGGTGTCTATGCGGGAGCCTATGGAGCGCAGCCTCTCCCGTTTGATGTCGGCCAGACGGCCGTCCATTATCTCGTATCGGGCCCGGGATTCGTCATACACTCTGCCTATGGAGCTGCCGGGCAGTATGTCGTGGAACTGATAGAGCAGGGTCTCCTTCCATATCTCCTCCAGCTCCCCGGCGGGATAGGCCGTCCCGGCCAGGGTCTCGGCCATGACGCCCAGGAGCTCGGCGTCTCTCAGGGAGAGCTCCATCCTGCGGTTCCACTTCTTGTTTCTGGCCTGGGTGGTCAGAGTCCCCTGATGGTATTCCAGATACATTTCCCCGGTCCAGCAGGGCAGCCGGTCCTCCTCGCGGGCCAGCTTGGCAAAGAAGTCCGAGGTGGTCTCCTGCACGATGGGTATCTGCTCCGGCATATTGAGCTGGCGCTTGATCCTCTCCAGGTGCTCCTCGCCGGGACCGCCGCCGCCGTCGCCTATGCCAAACAGCATGAGGGCGTGGGACGACTTGCCCTTTTCATAATAGTTTTCCTCGTTCATCTTGATGGCTCTGGGCATAGCCGAGGACAGATAGTTCTGCTCCGGCAGCATATGGGCCAGCACCCGGCTGCCGTCAAGCCCCTGCCAGACAAAGGACTGATAGGGAAATCTGTTCACAGAGTTCCAGCTCATCTTCTGGGTGGTAAAGTATCTGACCCCCACGCCCCTGAGTATCTGGGGCAGAGCGGCGGAATAGCCGAAGGTGTCCGGCAGGAAGCACACGTCGCAGTATTTGCCGAATTCGTCTCTGAAAAATCTCTGGCCGTACAGGAACTGCCGCACGAAGGATTCGCCGGAGGGCATGTTGCAGTCGGGCTCCACCCACATGGAGCCGTTGGGCTCCCATCTCTTTTCCGCGGCTCTCGCCTTCACTTTGGCATACAGGGCGGGATGCTCCTTCCTGATCCAGTCATAGAGCTGGGCCTGGCTCTGCACGAACTGAAAGTCGGGATAGAGGTCCATGTAGTGGAGCACCGTGGCAAAGGTGCGGGCCCCCTTGCGCTTGGTCTCGCGCACGGGCCACAGCCAGGCCAGGTCCAGATGCGAGTGGCCTATGGCCGACAGGGTCAGGGCAGTGTCGCCGCCTTTGGCTTCCAGACAGGGCTTCAGGGTCTCCCTGGCCCACAGGGCCTCCTCCTCGGTGAACTCGGTCATCCGGGTGGCCACCTCATACAGGGTCTCCCTGATATAGCAGGCCCGGGCTCTGTTCTGAGGCAGCACCCGGCTCAGCTCCTCCAGCACCTCCACGTCATAATACAGGGCCAGCAGCGTGTTGTTGCGGATGGCTATATCCGCCTCCAGTATGGCGCCGTTGTCGTGGACCCGGCCAAACAGGTCGTTGAGACCCGCGTCCATCCACAGGTCCACCGTTTCGCCGCCGGAGGCGGGCAAAAACATGGGATACACCCTCTTGCCGGGCTCCCCGTGGCTCCTGTCAAAATCCGAGGCCTTGTTGGTGATGCCCATCTGAGGGACTCCGTCCCGGTCCACCACGCAGCCCTCGCCGCTCACGTCTATGAGCAGGACCACGTCGCAGCCGGCGGCCTCAGCGGGGACCTGCCCGGTGAAATGAAACCAGCCGCAGTCAAACAGCTTGCCCCAGCTGTCGCCCTTGCGGAGGACCAGTCTTTCTCCCCGGGTCCTCTCCTCAAAGCTCAGGGGCTCCGCGGAACGATAGACCTCTATGCCCAGAGGCTCGCCTACGACCCGGTAGGCCTTTTGGTGCAGTGTATTCAGCAGCTGCCGGTTGGCTCGCTGCATCAGATTTACAGTGGCGGGCATAATGCTCTCCTTGATATACAAACTTGCGGCAGCAAAGGGACTGCCACCTTATTATAGCACACCCGGGCAGAGTTTGCGCAGGCTTTTTGGGCGGAGTGAAGAAGAGAGCTCAATTTGATTTTGACCCTCTGTTTTTGGTATAATTATATATATACCGACGATCGAGAGGTAAGCTTCATTGAATATAGCAGTCTGTATCAAACAAGTCCCCGGGACCACCGAGGTCAGGATCAACCCCGAGACCAACACCCTGGTCAGAGAAGGGGTGGAGACTCAGATCAACCCCTTTGATCTCTACGCTCTGGAAGAGGCGGTGCGGATCAAGGAACAGAGAGCCAAAGAAGGCGCCGAGACCGCGGTGACAGTGGTCACCATGGGGCCTCCCCAGGCGGACTCGGCCCTCCGGGAGGCCATCAGCCTGGGCGCCGACAAGGGCGTCCTGCTCTGCGACCGGGCCTTTGCCGGCGCGGACACCTGGTGCACCTCCTTTGCCCTTTCCCTGGCCTGCAAGAGGCTGGAGGCGGACCTGGTCATCTGCGGCCAGCAGGCCATAGACGGCGACACGGGCCAGGTGGGCCCCGGCATCGCCACCCATCTCTCCTGGGCCCAGGCCAGCTATCTGGCAGAGATCAGGGAGATAGACGACCGCCACATGACGGTCCGGCGCCTGGTGGAGGACGGCTACGAGGTGTGCCGTCTGCAGCTGCCCTGCGTGGTCACGGTGGTCAAGGAGATCAACGAGCCCCGCACTCCTTCCCTGAGGGGCAGGATGGCCAGCAAAAAAGCAGTGTTCGACGTGTGGACCGCTGCGGATCTGCAGGCGGACCCGGACAAGCTGGGTCTGGCAGGCTCCCCCACCCGGGTGGTAAAGATCATGACTCCCCCCTCCAGGACCGGAGGCGACAAATACGAAGGCGACACGGAAGAGCTGGCAGACAAGCTGTTTGACACTCTGTCATCCATGGAGGTGATATAAATGTTAAGGATAGATCCCGAGCTGTGCAAGGGCTGCGGCCTGTGTATCAAGGCCTGTCCCTCGGCTGCCTTGTCCCTGCAGGACAAAAAGGCCGTCGTGGATCAGGACAAGTGCACCCTGTGTTCCTCCTGCGTGTCCGCCTGCCGCTTTGAGGCCATGTCCATAGAGATCTCGAAGCAGGCGGCCGAAGACCTTTCCGCCTACAAGGGCGTATGGGTGTTCGGCGAACAGAGAGGCGGCAGGGTCGCCGAGGTGGTGTTTGAGCTCATAGGAGCCGGCCGCAGGCTGGCAGACAAGAGGGGCTGCAGCCTCAGCGTGGTCCTGCTGGGCGACCGTATGGAGGCCGCTGCCAAAGAGCTGGCGGCATATCCCGTGGACCGGGTGCTGGTATATGACCATCCCCTGCTGAAAGACTATGACGCCGAGCGCTATTCCCGCATCCTCACCGACGCGGTGCGCGCCGAAAAGCCTGAGATCCTGCTGGCGGGAGCCACCACCACCGGCCGTTCCTTCATGAGCGGCGTGGCCATCAGCCTGTACACGGGTCTCACGGCAGACTGCACCGGACTGGAGATCAGCGACGAAGGCCTGCTGCTCCAGACCCGCCCCGCCTACGGCGGCAACATCATGGCCACCATCACCTGCGAATACTCCAGGCCCCAGATGGCCACCGTGCGGCACAAGGTATTTCCCGTCTCTCCCAAGCGGGAGTCCGGCGAGGCGGAGATAGTCTCCATGCCTGTGAGCGAGCCCCTGCTCTCCAGCAGGAGCGAGATACTCGAATTCATAGAAAACGTGGGCGAAACGGTCAATCTGACGGACGCCAACATCATCATATCCGGCGGACGCGGTCTGGGCTCTCCCGAAAACTTTGACATCCTGAAGGAGCTGGCCGGCGAGATAGGAGCCGCCGTGGGGGCCAGCAGAGCCGCCGTTGACGCGGGCTGGATACCCTATCCCCATCAGGTGGGCCAGACCGGCAAGACCGTATGCCCCAAGCTGTATATAGCCTGCGGCATTTCCGGCGCGGTGCAGCACCTGGCGGGCATGTCCTCCTCGGACACCATCATAGCCATCAACAAGGACAAGGACGCTCCCATATTCCAGTATGCCGACTACGGCTTCGTGGGCGACTGCCTGGAGATACTGCCCTTGCTCATCAAGAAGATCAAATCCATGAGAGGCGCCTGATCATGAACACATACCACATCGCTGTATATGCCGGAGACGGCATCGGAATAGAGGTCACCCGGGAAGCCGTCAAGGCCCTGCAGGCCTGTCAGGAAGTATTCGGAGACTTTGCATTTGAATTCACCGAGTTCGACTGGGGCAGCCGTTATTGGAAAAAGACAGGCCGGATCACCCCCGAGGGCTATCTCAGGACTCTGGAGGGCTTTGACTGCATACTGCTGGGCGCCGTGGGCGACCCCGCCAATATCCCCGACAGGATAGCGGTGACCCCCCTCATAGAGATGCGCCAGACCTTTGACCAGTATATAGGCCTCAGGCCCGCCACCCTCATGCCCGGCATCAAAAGCTGCCTGGAGGGCAAGGACTACGGGGATATAGACATCTACTGCGTCCGGGAAAACTCCGAGGGCGAATACATCAATTGCGGCGGCCGCTTCAAGCCCGGCACCGCCGACGAAGTGGCCATACAGACCAACATACACACCCGCAAGGGAGTGGAGCGCATCCTGCGCTACGGCTTCGGCGTGGCGGCCCGGCGGGGCGGCCATCTGACTCTGGCCACCAAGTCCAACGCCCTGAAGTTCGGCATGACCTTCTGGGACGACGTGCTGGAGGAGATAAGGGGAGAATATCCCGGCATCACCGTGGACAAGTGCTACATAGACGCCCTCTGCATGGGACTGGTGCAGAAGCCGGAGTTTTACGACACGGTGGTGGCCTCCAATATGTTCGGCGACATCATCTCCGACCTGGCGGGAGCCGTCACCGGCTCCATAGGCCTGGCCCCCTCGGGCAACGTCAATCCCGAAAAACGGTATCCCTCCATGTTTGAGCCGGTCCACGGATCCGCCCCCGACATAGCCGGCAAAAACATTGCCAATCCCATAGCGGCCATCCGTTCGGGAGCCATGATGCTGGATCACTTCGGTCACAGGGAAGCCTTCAGGCTCATGGAAAACACCGTGGTGGACGTGCTGAAGGAGCGCAGGGTGCTCACCCGGGATATAGGCGGCAGTGCCGGCACCCGGGAAATGGGCGACTACGTGGCGGAAAAGATACTGGCAGCCAGATAACACGGACGCAAAAAGCCGGCAGACCGAATATGTCTGCCGGCATTTTTTACTTCCCGTCCCGGTCTATGACAAACAGCTCCGGCCGCATGAGCCTGATGATGCGGAGCAGATATCTCCTGACCGGCAGCAGACCGATCCAGAGTGACACCCAGAGCCTGTAGCCCGGAGAAGAGACCGGTATTTTTTTGCCGTTTCTGACGATGCCCACGGCCACGGCCAGTATGTTGCCGTCCGTAATGCCGCGCTCGCAGGCCGCCTGTCCGTCGCCGCACATCATGTATTCGCCGCCGCTGACGCCTACCACCCTGTGCAGTATGAACTTGCCGTTATCCCGTCTGTAAAGAGGCAGATCCCCCTTTTTCAGGGGCCCGGAGGGCTTTGTGACGGTCACCTGGTCCCGGCCGTGCCGCAGGGTAGGCGCCATGCTCCTGCCGGTGATGGTAAAGGTCACTTCCTTGCCCTGCCGGAGATACTCTTCCATCACGGGATACAGGGTGTCCAGATCGACTGTCATGGCTCGGCAAGGCCGTTTTTGACCAGCTCCGCTGCGAAGCCGCCCACGTCCTGCCGCGCTTTTTCGATGTCTATGGAATACTTCTCCGCCGCCAGCTGCGCCGTTTCCTCCGGCGAATTGCCGTCGGCTATCTGCTGCCACATCCAGGCGGCCGTATCGTTGAGCTTGATCACCTTGCTGAAATCGGCAGACGCGGGCCCGGTATTGATGAGCAGGTTCTCACCGGCCACCTTTTTCAGCATATATCCGTCCTTGATCCTCATATTATCCCGTCCTTTGCAAGCGCTTCTCTCAGGAGAAGCGGCGTTTGTATATCCATTGTGCAGTCCAGCATATATACCGGCGTTCTTTCCAGCAGAAGGCCCAGCAGGTCATACACCTTTTCGGCAGCCTGCCTGTTGACGTGGGAAACGCACAGCTCCCGGTATATGGGCCTGAAGACCCCGGCCGGTTTCAGCCTTTCGATCCCCGGCGCAGTCCCTCTGCGTATCAGGACCAGAGCTCCGAAGGGCACGCTCGTATTCAGATTTATGGGCACCGAGCCGCTCCAGGGAATGCCCCGCAGCGTAGCGCCGCCGTCCTCAAAGCTCAAGACGGGCCTGTCTTCGTTGATGCGCACCGTTTCTTCGGGCCACAGATCCTTCCACAGGGCAGCCTGAGTGGACTTGCCCACTCCGGGGCGGGCGCAGAAAATGATGCCCCTGCCCTTATAGCTGATGGCGGCTCCGTGAAGGGCCAGCATGCCGGCCAGCACGAGCCTGTCCGCAAAGCCCAGGAAGCTGTGACCGTATTCCATACCGGTGCGGGTCAGCAGCCTGTAGGTGTGATCCTCCAGAAAATACAGATGCATCTCCGAGGCGTCGTCGGTCAGCGACCAGGCAAACACCCTGCCGCCGCTCTTGTCACAGCCCAGCACAGTGACGAGCCCCGGCGAATAAAACACTGTCCTGGTGGGGCTTGTCTTCACCGCAGAGCCTTCGGGAACGGGGATCTCCTTCACCAGATGGGACACACAGCAAAAGTCGGGCCTGCCGTCAAAATCCCGGCAAAACTCCTCAAAACGCTCCCGGAAGAAATCCCGGTGCAGCAAGTCCAGCGCGATATTCAGACCTGCGCTCCTCAACTTCAGCACTATACAAAGCCTCCTTTGCGGGCTATTTTTATTATAGCACACCCGGCCCCCCTTGGCAATCTGCCTTGAAAACAAGCTCCGTGTTATAGTATAATATTATTTAGAAACAGGTGACAGTTATGATCAAATTTGAAGACGTCAGCGTGGAATACGAAAACGGCATCCCCGCTCTGAACAATATATCCTTTGAGATCGCAAAGGGAGAGTTTGTATTTCTGATAGGCTCTACCGGCAGCGGCAAATCCACTTTGCTCAAAACCATTTACAAGCAGGTAAATCCCTCTTTCGGCGCCATATATCTGGACAACATCAACATAGGCAGGCTCAGGGAAAAGCAGATCCCCATGCTGCGGCAGCAGCTGGGCATAGTCTTTCAGGACTACAAGCTGCTCCCCACCAAGAACCTGTGGGAAAACCTGGCCTTTGTCCTGAGGTCCGTGGGCAGAGACCGCCGGGAGATCGGCGGACTCATATCGGAGATACTGGACTTTGTGGGCCTTGCCTCAAAGCCGGACGCTTTTCCCAGGGAGCTGTCCGGAGGCGAGCAGCAGCGGGCGGCCATAGCCCGGGCCCTGGTCAACAAGCCCAGGATCCTCATCGCCGACGAACCCACCGGCAATCTGGACCCCACCACCAGCATGGAGATCATGGAGATACTGGACATCATCAACAGGGAGACGGGCATGACCATGATCATAGCCACCCATGACAAAAACATAGTCAACACCATGCGCAAGAGAGTGATCCAGCTGGAAAAGGGCAAGATCATCAGGGACGAAAAGGAGGGCGCTTACGATGAATAAGACCCTGCGGCTCATCGAGTATTCCCTGACGGAGGCTCTGGAAAGCATCCGGCGCAACGGTTATTCGGGTCTGGCGGTGGTCAGCACCGCTGCCTTTACCCTGTGCATCCTGTGGTCCTTTGTGATGGTGAGCGTAGCGGCCGCCAACTACACCAAGGGGCAGGTGGACAGATTTGAGATCAGCGTGTTCATGAAGGCGGACGCCACTCTGGAGGACGCCAAGGCCCTGGCAGCCAAAATAGAAGACCTGCCGGGAGTGGCAAAGGTGACCCTCAAGCAAAAGGACCGGGAGTGGGAGAACTTCAAGATCAAGCACTCCTATCTGGACGCGGGCGGCCTCCCCAACGACACCCTGCCCTACGCCATGTCCGTGCAGCCCGGGTCCTCCGAGGACACTGTCAAGGTGGCCGAAGCCATCCGGAAGATGGGCAACATAGACGCCGTGTTTGAGCGGCAGGAGTTCTACGCCAGGATACTGGCCATCTCCAAGGTCATCAAGTGGACCGGCATCATAGGCGCCATAGTGCTGTTCTTCGTGTGCGCCGCCATCATAGGCAACGCCATCAAGCTCTCCATCTACGCCCGGCGGCTGGAGATACAGACCATGCAGCTGGTGGGGGCCACCTCGGCCTTCATCCGGTCTCCCTTTGTGTATGAGGGCATGTTCTTCGGCGCCTGCGGCGCCATAGTGGGAGCCCTGGTGATCATAGTGGGCAACAATCTCATATCCTCGAACCTGCGGACCTTTTTGAAGATGACCGAGATGCTGCAGTCTCCCATGCCCGCGGGCACCGTGTTCTGGGGCATGCTCCTGTGCGGCATAGTCATAGGAGCCTGCGGCAGCATCAGCGCCCTGAACCGCTTCATCACCAAATACGCCACCCAAAAGGATCCGGCAGATGGATAGACGCCTGTGGGTTTTATTGGCGCTGATAGTCTGTCTTGCCGCCTCTCCCTTGTCGGCCGACACCCTGAACAGTCAGCTGAAGAGGGTGGAGGGCAAGATCCACAAGCTGTCGGGGCAGATAAAGCAGAAAAAGATCGAAAAGAGCGCCGCCGTCTCCCGGCTGCGGGAGCAGGACAAGGAGCTGGAAAAGGCTCAGTCCAGAGTGGCCAAGAGCCAGCTGAAGGTGGCTCAGGAAAAGGCCGAGCTGGACGCCATCAACTCCCGGCTGGCCATAGCCCAGCGCAATCTGGACCGGCGGGAAAAGCTGCTCCGCAGGCGCATCATAGACATCTACGAGGGCGGCGACATAGACTATCTGAACGTGTTTCTGGGCACCACGGATATGTGGGACTTCGTCACCCACACCTACTACATCAAAAAGATGATCGAATACGACGCTCACCTTATCCGGGAGATAAAGACAGAGCGCAACAACATCATCGCCGAGAAGGCCAAAAAGGAAGCGGTCATCCTGCAGCTGCGCTCCACTGAGCAGCAGCTCATAGGCGAGCGCAACAAGGTGGCCCGGGTCTCCAAGCAAAAGAGGGACGCCGTCCAGAAGATAGAGAACGACAAGCATCAGCTGGAGCTGGCCCTCCGGGCCATGGAGCAGGAGTCCAACCGCATCGAAAAAAAGATACAGGCCTATCTCCGCAGCCAGAAGGGCAAGAGCTACTACTATTCCGGCCCCCAGATCAAGGGCAAGCTCCCCCTGCCGGTCTCCGGCCGCATCTCCAGCAAGTTCGGCATGAGGTTCCACCCCATCAGAAAGCGCACCAAGCTCCACACCGGAGTGGATATAGCGGCTCCCACGGGCACCCCCATCCGGGCCTCCGCCGCGGGAGTGGTCATATCCGCCGGCTGGGCGGGAGCCTACGGCAACGCCGTCATACTGCAGCACGGTGGAGGCATATCCACTCTGTACGGGCACTGCTCCAGAGTGCTGGTCAAAAAGGGACAAAAGGTCAGCAAGGGGCAGGTCATAGCCAAGGTAGGCAGCACGGGCTACTCCACCGGGCCTCACTGTCATTTTGAAAAAAGGGTCAACGGCAAGCCCGTGAACCCCCTGTAAGACATGAAAAAGACGGACTATCACATACACACGGCTCTCTCCGGAGACAACACCCAGAGCCGGGAGGCTCTGGCAGACGCGGTCCTGCGCCTGGGCCTGGATGAGATCTGCATCACCGAGCACGTGGATTTCAATCCGGAGGACACCTGCTACGGCGCCTTTGACCCGGCAGTCCACAGGCAAAACGGCGCATATATGGCCTCCCGGGGCATCTGCTGCCGGCTGGGCTGCGAGATAGACTACCAGCCCCAATACAGACGGCAGATCGAGGAGGTCATCGCCCGGTGCGGCTTTGACTTCGTCATGGGCTCCGCTCACTACGTGGACAACCTGGTGGTCTTTCACCACGACGAATATTTTGCAGGCAAGTCCGAACGGGAGGCCTACTCCCGCTATTTCGAGACCGAGCTGGAGGCCATCAGGACCGGGCTCTTTGACTGCGTCGCCCACTTTGACCTTATCAAGCGCTGGGGCAGCCGCTTTTACGGCAGCTTTGACCCGGCCCCCTATATGGACCTCATCGAAGAGTGCCTGCGGGAGCTCATAGCCCGGGGCATGGCCCTGGAGATCAATTCCGCCGGCACCCGGCAGGACCCCGGGGATTTTTATCCCCACCGGGACATCCTGGCCCTCTACAGGGAGCTGGGAGGCGAGCTCATCACCTTTGGCTCCGACTGCCACAGGCCCGACCATCTGGCCCTCCGATACGACGAGGCTTGCAGCCTGCTCCGGAGTCTGGGCTTCCGCCGGCTCTGCACCTACGCTGACAGACAGCCCCATTTCTACGACCTCGGGTGACACTATGAAAACCACACTGCTTTCGCTCTTGCTGCTCATATTCTCCGCCGCCTGCTTCGGCAGCCTGCTGGCCCCCGCGGGCAGCGCCGACGCCGAGCCCGGCTTTGACGGCGCCATGACAGCCGGACGGGCCTACAGGATATCCCGTCCCGGCCTTTACAGCGGCCTGCTGACTTACGAATACCCCGACGGGAAAAAGGGCAGCCGGCAGCTCTTTTTCAGGGACGAGTGCTATTTCATCCCCTACGCCAACCTCTCAGGCGTCACGGCGGAGGCAGGGGTCACCATAGAGCGCCTCCAGCAGGAAAACCTCATGGTCTACAACGGGAGCATCTACTCCAAGCCCTCCGTCAAAAAGGAGCAGGCCAAGCCGGACAAGGTGTGGAAGACCTCCGACGGACGGCTGGGCCTGGGAGTACTTAAAAACGGCAGCCTCACCCTGAACGCAGATTTCAGGAGACGGTATTTTCACGGCGAATCCGGCCTGCTCTGTCAGGCGCCGGGAGGCCTTTACAAGCTGGACTCCGCCGAGACGGGAGACGACCTGCGCTTTTCGGCGCCGGAGATCAACGCTCTGGTCACTCTCGAGGTGACCTCCATGGGGCAGCATCTCCGCATCCGGGGGACTCTGGGCCCTCTGGACCCCGCCAGGCCCTGCGCGGCGGAGACCGTGGCCCTGCACGTACCCGTGGGAGCGTCGGCGTCCTCTCCCTGGGGCTGGATGGACAGCCTGAACACGGTCACAGCGGCCGACGGCCTCCTGCAGGAGCTGCAGGAGCGCCCCCGGGACGCCGGATATTTTCTCCCTCTGGCCTTCATGTTCAGCAGCAAGGAAGACATGGGTCTGGCCCTGGCTCTGGAGCCGGGACCGGAGGCCGCCGGCGCCAATCTGAGCTACAACGGCGCTCTGGGCTCCATGTATGCGGTGTTCCCGGCTGAGGCAGGCCGCGCCGGCTTTGCCCTGGACCTGTCGGAACACCCCTGCGAATGGGGCATGCGGGAAGCCCTGGACTACTACGTGAGCTCTCACAAGTCCTCTTTTGAGGCGGCCTCAGGCTCCCCTGACTCCATAGAGCCCTCGCGTATATCCCTCGTTGACAACTCCTCCTACCGGACGGTCAGAGGCAGTCTTGACCGGCTCTCGGACCGGGAGCTGCTCTTTGTGAGAGTCATGGCAGGCAGGCGCCCGGTGTATTACGTGCCGGACCGGCCCGACGATGAAGAAGCGGCGGCCCGGGCTCTGGCTCTGGGCTTCATCACCGCTCCCGCCGGAGAAGCCTCCGCCGCAGTGAGGCGCTATGGGGCTCTGGCCGAACAGATCGGCGCCCTGCCCTGGCAGCGGGTCCCCGGCGCATCCACCAACAACCCGGCGGTCACAGTGGAACGCTTTGGCGGCGACGAAGACGACAAATACTACATAGTCTGCAGGAACACCCGCCCCACCTCCCAGCCCGCGGTGGTCACCATATTCACCCTGCCCATGGCAAAGGTCACGGTAAAGGAGATAGTCAACGATCTGGACAAGACCGCCGACAGCGGCGTCATCAAGGCAGTGTTCCTGCCCGGCGAGGTGCTCATATACGAGGTGGAAAACAAGTGGCGGAAATGATCAGGATCACCTATTACGGCCAAAAGCCCTCGGGCCCCACTGTCTGCGCCATGGGCTTTTTTGACGGAGTCCACAAGGGGCACAAAAAGATCATCGGGGAGTGCCTCAGCCAGAAGAAGGACGGTCTGCAGACCGTGGCTCTGACCTTTGACAAGCACCCCCTGAAGACCGTGGCCCCCTCCAGAGCCCCCCTTCTGATCAACACCTTCCCTCAAAAGGTGGACAATCTGCTGGCCCTGGGAGTGGATACCGTGGCGGCGGTGCACTTCAACGGAGAGGTGGCCAACCTGCTGCCCGAGGACTTCATGTGGTTCGTGCTGAAGGAACGGCTTTCGGCGGCCTCGGTGGTGGCCGGCAACAATTTCCGCTTTGGCAGAGACCGGCAGGGCAACGGCGACACCCTGAAAAAATACGGTCAGGAATACGGCATCGCCGTGAGCATCATAGCCCCCCTGCGCATCAAGGGAGGCCCCGTGTCCAGCACCCGCATCAGGGCTGCGGTCCAGTCCGGCCGCATGGAGGACGCCGCCGCCTTTCTGGGCAGCCCCTTTACCATCAGGGGCACCATTGCCACCGGCTACAGGATAGGCACCAAGCTGGGCTACCCCACCGCCAATCTGGCGGCCGCTCAGGGGCAGCTGCTGCCGGGCAACGGAGTCTATCTGGTCAAAAGCGAGATAGACGGCCGCCCCTATTTCGGCGGCTGCAACGTGGGCGTCAGGCCCACCTTCGGCATCCATGACGTCAGCATCGAAGCCCATTTTGTGGACTGGGAGGGCAATCTCTACGGCAGGGACATGTCCTTTGCCTTCCTCGGGAAGATACGGGACGAGATGGAATTCGAATCCCCCGAAGCCCTTATAGAGAGACTGAGAAAAGACCTGGAGGCGGTGAGAGCCGCCGGAGAACGGTACGCAGAAAAATGAAGCTCTTACTCATCATATTGCTCTTCGCCCTTACGGCATTGCCCTCTGCGGCAGAGCTCGCCAACCTGTGGTCCCGGGACAACGTGGTCATAGGAGACTACAGCCCCATCCTGGACCTGGAGGGCCACAGGATAGACAACGTGTTTACGGACAAGACGGGCATGTTCTACAACAGGGACAACCTGGTCATATTTGACCGGAACTCCGAGGACCGATACTTCATCAGCTGGCAGACCAGGGGCCCGGCGGATATAGGCTGGGTGGAGATATGCGCCAATTGCGACATACCCTCCACCAACCGCAAGGCGGGCCGTTTTGAGATATGCGGCAAAAAGGCTCCGGAGGACCCCTGGACCACTCTCTATGAGTGGACCCCTCCCGGAGGAGTGTACAAATTCCTGGACCCGGCGGAGCATATGGTGGCGGCGGGCAGGGTGAGCGCCCGGGGCTTCAGGTATTTTATGGCCCGTATAGACGGCAACCCGGAGGAATCCCCGAACGCCGGCCCTATCCTTTACGGCCTCAGGGCCTATGAGTCGGACCCCCGCCGGCCTGCGGCGGCGGCCCGGGGCGACAAATACGTCACCTATCTCCTCCACGATCAGGGGCCCTACGGCTATAAGGGCATGCAGGCCTTTATACGGGGCGCCAAAGAGCGGGGCAGCTATTACAGGGCCCGCTTCACCATCCTGCTGAACGGCTCCGAGCCGGAGACCATCCCGGAAAGCAAAGAGTTCTGGAAGGGGCTTTACGCCGACGGCCACGAGATCTGCTGCGAGTATGCGTGGCAGGCAGACAAGATAGCCGCCTGGCTGGACATGGACCCCTCGGAGATCACCACCGTGGGGGGCCAGCTCTTCGCCGACTGCGACCCGGAATATGAGGTGCTCCAGAACGAAAAGGGCATCACCGCCGAGGTCAACAGCTGCGTGGAGGGCAACTCCCTGGCGGAGTTCTGGGACATACCCCACAATTGGGAAGGAGCTCCCATCATGCCCTACTACGTGCAGTGGGACTCCGCCAACCCTCTGGCCACCGCCCGGGTGAACCGGGAGCTGGACAAGCATTCGGCGGTGCTGGAGCTCAGCTGGGGCACCCGCACTCCCTGGCACAACTACGACCGTTTTCCCATACCCCAGTGCTGGCACACGGGAGAGCCATCCAAGCCGGGACAGTGGCGGGTAGGACAGCTGGTCCGCAAGGACACTCAGGGCGGCTGGTGGAACACGGAATGCAGCCAGCTGGAGAAAAATCTTGAGGCCGGGAGGACCCCCTTCCTGTATCTCTCCGTCACCATAGAGACCTGCTGGTTCACCCCGGAGGTGCAGACCGGCGCCGTGTGGGACGAATGCCTCTCCAACAGCCTGGACCTGGTGGATATGTTCCTGAGACGGGGCTGGAAGATCACCACCTGCCGGGATTTTGTCCGGTGGTATGGGGAAAAATGGCCCTGCCCCGAGGCTCCGGCCATGATATACCTGCTGGAGGACACTCTGGCCAACCGGGAGGACCGGGACGGACTGGTCATAGAGGGCAACGGCCATCTGGTCCACGCCGAGACCAAATATTTTCAGATCACCGATTCGGACAACAGGCTGGCTCCCGAGCTGGTCATAGCCTACGGCTGCAGGACCCCCAACCTGCTGAGAGGCGGCTACACCTTTGCGGACCCGGCCAAATACCCCGGGCCGGAGGTCAAGACCGGCCACTACGCCTCCACCACGGGCAACGCCATTTTCTGGAGCCCCTCCAAGCCTCTGACGGACGTCAACGGCAGCGAGTATTTCCCCTCCTACAAAGCGAAGGAATGCAGCGAAAGGGCCTTTACCTTCTATCTGGGTGACGACTACAGGGACTACATGTTCGTCCCCGGCGAATTCAGCCGGGTGCGCCGCATTTCCGACGACGAGGTCACCTGGACCAAGGAGCAGGTGAGCCCCGTCCCCGGCGCGGACGTCAGAGTAAAATACGTCCACACCATCAAGGGGCCCAGGCACATCATCACCGTTTCGGCAGAGGGTGACGACGCCGAAGGCCTGCCCGCCCGTTTCCGTCTGTGCCCTTACTTCCATCAGGGCTGGGATATGGCGCCTTTGGACACTCCCGAAGGAGTGCCCGACCCCCGGACCGCGGGACAGGAGCGGAACGTGTTTGCCACTCTGGGCAGAGAGACCTTTGCCTGGTCCGAAGAGAACAAGGAGACCGTGACTTTCACCTTTGCTTCGGACAAGGTGAAGCTGGACGTCTTCAACCGCAACCCGGGCAAGGGCGCCGGCATCGACGACAACCCCCTGATGAACAGGGGCTTTACCCTCACCTGCCGGGAGAAGGGACAGGTCACCTGCACGGACCCGGCAGGAGCCAACGAATACGTGGTCTGCGAGATAGATCTCGGCGCATACAAAAAGGGCAAGACCTACACTCTGGAATTTGAATACTGGAACGAGCAGGACCGCGTCCGCAAAACGGAGCGGCCTTAAGGAGCGCATCTACATGAGCAAAACATATACCATGAAAAAACTGCTGGCCAATCTGACGGCGGCAGCCTTTATCCTCATTCTGGCCGCGGCGGCCATGAATTCCCGTGGGCCCCTGCCGGAGGGGTATTCCCCCGCCTGCTACGGCACCTTTCTCTCTCTGGTGCCACCCCTGGTGGCCATTACCCTGGCCCTCATCACCAAGGAGGTGTACAGCGCCCTTTTCGCCGGCATCACGGTAGGCGCCCTGATGTATTCCGGCGGAGACCCGGAGGCGGCCTTCTCCGTCATGCTGTATCACGAAGAGGCGGGACTGGTGCCCAATCTCACGGACATATCCCACGCAGGGGTGCTGGTGTTCGTCATACTGCTGGGCACCTTTGTGGTGCTCATCAACAGGGCGGGAGGCGCCCGGGCCTTCGGTGAATGGGCCCAAAAGCATATCAAGTCCCCCGTGGGAGCCCAGCTGGCCACCATGCTCATGGGCATCCTCATATTCGTGGACGACGGCTTCAACTGTATGTCAGTGGGGTCCATCATGCGCCCCGTCACCGACGCCCACAGGGTCAGCCGGGCCAAGCTGGCCTACATACTGGACAGCACCGCCGCCCCCATATGCATCATCGCTCCCATCTCCTGCTGGGCAGCGGCTGTCAGCTATTCCGTGCCCGAGCAGTATCACATCAACGGCTTCAGGATGTTCATCCAGACCATCCCCTACAACATGTACGCTCTGGCCACCATGCTTTTGCTGCTGCTGGTGATCCTCACCCGGACGGACTACGGCCCCATGAAGAAGCACGAGGACAACGCCCGCAAGGGCGACCTGTGGACCACCGGAGAGGAATACTACGAAGAAAATGAGAAGAAGATAGTCTCCGACAAGGGCCGCCTGTCCGATCTGACGGCGCCGGTCATAGTGCTGGTGGCCTTCTGCATACTGGGCATAGCCTACACGGGAGGGCTCTTTCAGGGGGCCGGCATAGTGAACTCCTTTGCGGACGCCGATTCGGCCCGGGGTCTGGTCATGGGCAGCGTGGGAGCCATACTCTTTACCTTCTGGATGTATATGAACCGGCAGTGCGTCAGCTTCAAGGACTTCATGTCCTCCTTTCCCGCCGGCTTCCGCAGCATGTGCGCCCCCATGATCATACTGGTCCTTGCCTGGAACCTGTCCGGCGTCACCGGACTTCTGGGAGCGGGCGACTTTGTCCACGAGGCCGTGGAGGCCTCCGCCTCCGCCCTGCAGATGTTCGTGCCGGCGGTGATATTTGCTGTGTCCGTGTTCCTGGCCTTTTCCACAGGCACCAGCTGGGGCACCTTTACCATTCTGATACCCATAGTCTGCGCCGTGTTCCCCGCCGACTCTCAGATGTTCGTCATATCCATATCAGCCTGTCTGGCAGGCGCCGTGTGCGGCGACCACTGCTCTCCTGTGTCCGACACCACCATCATGTCTTCGGCGGGAGCGAGGTGCAACCACATCAACCACGTGACCACCCAGCTGCCCTACGCCCTCACGGGAGCCGCAGTGAGTCTGGCAGGCTATCTGGCAGCCGGCATCATCGCCTATCACAGCGGCGGCGCCCTGCCCCTTGCGGGCACCCTGCTGGCCCTGCTGCTGGCGGCGGCAGCGGTATTGGTGATACGGCGGAGAGAGAGAGCCGCCCGCAGCTGACGGAAAAGAGGCGGCATGCAAGTAGTTTCACGAATCATGCCGTTTGCCGCTCCGACGAGGGAACCAATTTCTGCCGATAGAGTCATATCCCTGGAAAAATGTATAGCCGGCGCGCGGGAGACACCTTGGAAAAAGCACCATACTCATTGACGGCGGAGATCGCAGGCATACCGGTGTTAGTCAGATGCCGGTTCGCCTCCAACGCGGAGCGACTGGAGGACTACCGGACGGACCGGGAGCCCCTTATCACGGCAGAGGCCCTGCCGGAGGATACGGCTCTCGCTCTCGGGAGCCAGCCTGCGGCGGCCCCCCGGCGTGAGGAAGAAGCCGAAAGTCTGGCCCTGCTCCTGTGCCTTTGCAGGAGACTGATGGACTACGGCGTCCTGCTGCTCCACGGCTCCGCCCTGACTCTGGACGGGCAGGGCTACGTGTTCACCGCCCCTTCCGGGACGGGCAAAAGCACCCACGCCCGGCTGTGGCGGGAGACCTTTGGAGACAGGGTCCGCATGCTGAACGACGACAAGCCCCTGCTCCGCATATCCCGGGAGGGAGTCGAGATATTCGGCACCCCCTGGATGGGCAAGCACGGCCTGGGCTGTCCCGGCCGGGCGCCCCTGAAGGCCATAGTCTGCCTGAAAAGAGGCGAGGACAACACCCTGGAGCCCATGGACCCCAAAAGGGCCTTTTCGGTGCTGCATTCCCAGGCCTTCGGCATGAAGGACCCCCGGGTCATGGCCGGGTCCCTGCCCCTGAAAAAGGCCCTGGCGGAAAGGGTCCCCTTTTTCCGCCTGAATATGAACAACCTGCGGGAGGACGCGGCCCTCAGATGCCTGGAGGGGCTCAATAAATACGTATAATACGGAGCGGCGCCGCTCCGTGTATCGTAAAATTCGCGAATTTTAAGAGGAGGAGTTTTTCATGGAAAAGTATGAAGAGCCGATCATGGAAGTAGAAGAAGTTGCGGAAGACGTTCAGACGGTCTTTCCGGGAGGCCACGGCGGCAACGACGACCAGTCTGCCTGCTATGACGCTTCTGCCGTCATGGACAGCAACGGCTAAGCTGCTGCCGAAAATTTGCGTTCTCGCTGCGTATGACGCCGTCATACGCAGCGAACCGTTTAGTGATGCGCCAAATATGGAAGCAGGACCCACAGGTCCTCTCGGTACTGCGGGCCGCGCCTCTGCGCCCCGGCAGGACCTACAGATGGTCCCAATACGCCCTTTCCTTTGAGGAAGGGGGCGCCGGGTACCTCTGCAGCTTTCTCACCCGGGAGTGCCTGGCCTGCGGCCTTGAGCCGGGAGACCGGCGGTTTGCAGCCGAAGAGATAGCCGGGAACAAGGACCTCAGTTATCTGGCGGAGAACCGGTTTCTGGTGCCGGAGGACGCGGACGAGTACAAGACCTACGAGGGTCTCCTGCGGATACTGAGGGCCCTGGACAGGCCCGAGGGGCTCACCGGCTGCACCATCCTCCCCACCCTGAAGTGCAACGCCCGCTGCGTCTACTGCTACGAAGCGGGGCGGGAGGAGACGTCCATGTCCCCGGACACCGCGGACCATACTGCAGCCTACATCCTGCAACACGCCCGGCGAAGCGCCCCGGTCAGGCTCCACTGGTTCGGGGGAGAGCCCCTGCTGCGGCCGGATATCATAGACCGCATCTGCCAAAGGCTCCGGGAGGAAGGCCTGGAATATCACTCCGCCATGACCTCCAACGGCTCTCTCATCACGGAGGAGCTGGCGGACAGGCTGGTCCGGGACTGGCGCCTGGAGAGCATCCAGATAGCCCTGGACGGCCCGGAGGAGGAATATATCCGCCGCAAGGCTTACCCCCGCTACCGGGACTACTATCGCGCCGTGCCCCGCAGCGCGGCAGCGCTGGCGGCCCGGGGAGTCAGAGTGACCCTGAGGATCAATACGGACAGGGGGAACGCGGCCTCCATACCGGAGTTTCTCCGGGAGCTGTCGGACCTGATACCGGACAAGACAGGGGTGAAGATCTATTTTTGCGTGCTCAACGAGGAGCGGGCCCGGCCGGAAGCCCGGGAGGTCTGGGACAGGATCTTCGAGGCAGACAGCCTCATAGAACGCTATGGCTTCCTGCCGGACTACAACCGCAGGCTCCATCGGTTCAAGACGTTCAACTGTATGGCGGACAACACGGGCCGCAGTGTGCTCATCGCTCCGGACGGCCTGCTCTATTCCTGCGAGATGTGCCTCCCCGGCACCTCCTTCGGCAACGTGTGGGAGGGGGTCACCGACCGGGCCCTGTTTGACCGCCTGTCCCGGCCGGAGCCGGCGCCGGACAAATGCCGCAGCTGTCCCCTGCTGCCGGAGTGCACCCCCTTTACCGGGTGCCCCGTCAGGGACTACGACTGTTTCGGACTGACAAAGAGGCATCTTATCCGGAGCCTGAAGCTCAGCGTGAGGAGCATATCGGACGCCCGGGACACGGCAGAGGACAGGCCCTGCGGCTCCCCCTCCGATGAATGAGGACAATAAAAGGTGACGCTCATGACTGACCACAGAGAACCAAGGCCCGTCAGGATAGCCTATTGCGGCTGCGACCTCTTCGCCGGCTGCCTCAGGCTCCTGCTGGACAGCGGCAGGGCGGAGGTCCTGCATATCTTTTGCGAAATAAAAGGCTGCGAGGAAGTGCAGGCCCTGGCCCTGGAGCGGCGCATACCCATTTCATTTCGGCCCATAAGCGAAAGGGATATGGAGGAGCTGTTTGACCGCCGGGGCTGCGACTACGTGGTCTCCGCCTGCTATCGGTGGAAGATACCCATAGGGGACCGCAGGGGAGTCAACCTGCACCCCACCCTGCTGCCCATGGGCAGAGGCCCCTGGCCCTTCCCCCATATCATTCTGGAGGGCCACCGGGACAGCGGGGTCACTCTCCACCGGCTCACGGACCGGTTTGACGCCGGGGACATACTGCTGCAGCAGTCTTTTCCCCTGGACCCCGGGGAGACCCATCAGACTCTGGTCCTGAAAAGCGTTATCACGGCCCCGGAGCTGCTCCGGGAATGGCTGGAGGACCCGGAGACCCTGTGGCAGAATGCCCGGCCTCAGGGGGAAGGCGTTTACCTGAAACGGCTGCCTCAGGAAAGCGCCCGGATAAACGTCCATGACACTCCCGAGGAGGCCCGGCTGAAAATACGGGCCTTCGGCTACGGAGATATCATAGTCCCCGGCACAGGGGAAAGATACGCCTCCGCTCAGGCCTTTTGCCAGCGTGACGACCGGGCCCCGGCGGAAGGGACAGTGCTCTGCAAGAGCCGCCGGGATCTGGCTATAGCCATCAGGGGCGGAGTGCTGTATATCGCCAATGCGCAGGTCCGCCGCCGCAGAAGCCTGGGGGCAAGGATAACAGGCAGGCTCAAAAGGCTTTTCGGCGCCAGGTGACCGATCATGCTCCCGCAGCAAGCGGCGGGACCACAGCGACAAGGAACACCCATGAAACTCAAACAGCAATTTCTGACTCAGGAAATAGAAGACACCACCTTTCTGGTGCCCGTAGGCCGAGGCAGCTTCGGCGGCCTCATCCGCAGCAACAGGACTGCCGCCTTTATAGCAAAGTGCCTCACCGAGGACACCACCCGGGACGGGATCGTGGACGCCATGTGCCGCAAATATGACGCCCCCCGGGAGGTCATAGCAGACGGAGTGGACAGGATCCTGGATATACTGCGCTCCATAGACGCTCTGGAAGAATGAGCTCCCTTGAAGAGCTGCTCCGGCGGGACGGGGTGCTGGTTTATAAGACCAGGGGGGCCAGCATGGCTCCCATGCTCCGCGAGGACAGGGACCTGGTGATCATAGCCCCTCCTAAGGAGCCCCCACGGAAAGGGGACGTGATCCTGTTCAGGCAGGGCTCCCTTTACGTGCTGCACCGGATAGTCGGCAGACAGGACGGCTGTTTTATCACCCGGGGAGACAACAATTACACCCCGGAGACAGCCCCGGAGGAAGCGGTGGTGGGCGTTCTCACCGGCTTCAAGCGCAAGGGGCGTGAATACGGCGTCCGGCACCCGGGCTACAGGCTCTACGCCTTTTTGTGGACCTTCTTCTTTCCTCTGAGGCGCAGCGCGTTCCGGGCCGGCAGAAGGCTCCGGCGCATCCTGCAACGCTCCGGGCTCCTGCCCCTGGCAAAAAAGCTTCTGCGCAAAAAATAACAGCGGATATCGTCGGATATCCGCTGCGTTTTTTTGCCAATTATTCGGCGTCGGGGAGATAGAGCCTCTTTTCGGCTCTGCCCAGAGTCTTGATCTGGTTGTTCACCAGCACGTTGGGGTTGCTCATGCCGGCGGCATGGCCGTCGGCGTAAACGATGTTGGCCACCTTGTCGTTGTGTCTGAAATGCAGATAACCGTAGGGTCCCATGTTATCATCGGAATACATGGTGTTGTTGCCATAGACCACTCCGCCGGAATTGCAGGCGGTGTCGCCGAAGAGGATGGTCTCCGCAGGCTTCACTATAGCCCCCACCCTGGCAAGAGGAGGGTTGTAATAAGCGCCGTCGGCGCCCCAGCCGCCGTAGTCGCCGCCTATGTGCACGTTGTAGCCGTAGCCGGTGACCTTGCGGTCAAAGGACTGTCCGTGGAAGGAGGGGCAGCCTGTGATCTGTCCGTTCTTGGTGTAGGGGCTCAGATAGCCCTGGTCGCTGTAGAAGTTGCCGTCCACCCAGGTGTTGTCCTTGCCGTCCCACCAGATGCAGAAGGTGTCCAGGTCGTAGGTGGGGCAGGCGGTCTCGTCCCAGTCCTGAGTGTACATCATCCAGGCGGTGCCCACCTGCTTGATGTTGGAGAGGCACTGGGTCTGGCGGGCCTTTTCCCGGGCCTGAGCGAACACGGGGAACAGAATGGCCGCCAGAATGGCGATGATGGCTATGACCACCAGCAGTTCGATAAGGGTAAAGGCCTTGTTTTGAGAGACGGCCGGTCTCTGTGTGGTTGTCATTGCAAATACCTCGTTTGCATGCCGCAGACGGGTAAAAACAAAGGCCCCCGCACGTATGCGGGGACCCGTATTTGTCCTCAGAAAAAACCCAGTCCGCGAGGTTTTATTTAACGGCAGGTATTCCGGCTCGCAGCTCGGACCTACTTGCCGGCCTTCCCGGGCATACTGCCCAGTGACCACTGTGGCTTTCGTCGCTGCTTACGGCGGCGGGACCGCTCCGGATTCGCACCGGATTCCCTGATTCGTCCACCATTATTATAGCAAAATAAGCCCCGTCCGTCAACAGGCGGCACGGGGCTTTCGGTCAGAATCTGAAATCTCTTTTTTCGCTGTTTTTGATGGCCCTGATGTTGTCCTCGGCTATCTGCCGCACCTTTTCCTTGGGTATATTCTGCAGCTCCCGCTCCAGCATGTCGTAGCCCAGCTTTTGGGTCTCCGGCGAAGCGTAGTCCGTGAGATATTCCGTCAGGGTCATGAGAGCGTTGGGGTGGCAGCAGTTCTGTATCTGCCCCTTCTTGCACAGGCTCATGAACCGGTCGCCGGTCCTGCCCTCTCTGTAGCAGGCGGTGCAGAAGGAGGGTATATGGCCGCTCTCCATGAGCCACCGCACCACCTCGTCCAGAGTGCGCTGGTCGGACACGTCAAACTGCTCCGTGTCATGGGGCCTCTCTTCCTGAGTGTAGCCTCCCACGGAGGTCCTGGAGCCTCCGCTGACCTGGCTGACTCCGCACTGGAGCAGCCGGGACCGCACCTCCTCCGTCTCTCTGGTGGAGATGATCATGCCCGTGTAGGGCACGGCTATGCGGATACAGGCGGCTATCTTGGCAAAGGTGTCGTCGGAGATGGAGTTGTCAAAGGCGTCCGGGTCTATGTCGTCGGCCTTCTTCACCCGAGGCACCGATATGGTGTGAGGGCCCACTCCATAGACGGCTTCCAGATGCTCCGCATGCATGATCAGGCCGGCAAACTCGTATTTGTAGAGCTCCAGGCCAAACAGGACTCCCAGTCCCACGTCGTCGATACCGCCCTCCATGGCTCTGTCCATGGCCTCGGTGTGATAGTTGTAGTCATGCTTGGGGCCCGTGGGGTGCAGCTTGAGATAGCTCTCCTTGTGATAGGTCTCCTGAAACAGTATATAGGTGCCTATGCCCGCCTCCTTCAGGCGCCGGTAGTTGTCCACGGTGGTGGCGGCTATGTTCACGTTGACCCTTCTGATGGCTCCGTTCTTGTGCTTGACGGAATATATGGTGTGGATGCAGTCCAGTATGTATTCCAGAGGGTTGTTCTTCGGGTCCTCCCCCGCCTCTATGGCCAGACGCTTGTGCCCCATATCCTGCAGGGCTATGACCTCCGCCTTCACCTCTTCCTGAGTGAGCTTTTTCCGGGGGATGGTCTTGTTTTTCATGTGATAAGGGCAGTATATGCAGCCGTTGACGCAGTAGTTGGACAGATACAGCGGCGCAAATATCACTATGCGGTTGCCATAAAAGGCCAGCTTTATCTCCCGGGCCGTCTCGAATATCCGTTCGTTCAGGTCCGGCAGCTCGCAGGCGAGCAGCACCGAAGCCTCTCTGTGGTCAAGGCCTTCGCAGTGCCAGCCGTCCTCCGTCTTCCGGGGCCGGGCCTTGTCGAGGATCGCTTCTATCAGCGCCCTGTCCCTGCTGTGCTCCCGGGCGTAGTCCAGAGTCTCCCTGATCTCGCCGTCATGTATGAATTCGTCCGCCACGTGGGACCCGGGGTCATATTTGTATTCTGCCATGCTGTTATCCTTCCTTTGTAATGAGAGACGAGTAGGCGGTCTTCACCGACACTCCCTCCAGCTTGCCTATCTGTCCTGCCAGGGCGGCTATGACGTCCTGGGGAGCGTCCAGAGCAATGCTCACGATGCTCACGTTCTTTTGCTTGTAGGGGATGCCCATCCTCCCTATGATCCACTGTCTGCTGCGGTGAAACAGCTCGTTGAGGCGGGGGGCGGCCTCCTCCTTTTCCACTATGACGCTGATGACAGCCACTCTCGTTTCCATATATACTCCCAAAAAACTGCCGCCCCAAAAGGGACGGCAGCGTCATTGACACGATCTCTTGCTGTCGCCTTTCAGTCAGGAACACCTTTGTGTCAGGCTCAGTATTATTATAGCACTTTCCGGCCGTGGTTTCAATCGGCCCGGGTATATTTTCGTATGACTCCCATAAAGAGCACCGCCAGCAGCAGCGCGCCCCACAGGGCGCTCGGGGAGCTCTCGTGACAGGCCTCGCCGGCGCCGCCGGACAGGCTGAGAAAGCCGTTGAGCAGTATGCCGCACAGGCAGGCCGTGATTATCACGGTGGCCAGATAGATGCAGAGCCCCTTGCCTCCCAGCAGTCTGGAGAGCACCGGGAAGGCGGCCAGATTGGTTTCCGGGCCCGTCACCATGAACACCAGAGCGGCTCCGGGCTCAAAGCCGGCAGCCACCAGCGAAAAGGCCAGAGGTATGGAGGCCGTGGAGCAGACGTACATAGGCAGCCCCAGCAACACGCATATCCCTATCTGACCGAAGAGGCCGCCGAAGGCGTGGCGAAATGACCCCGGGTCACACAGGGCGGAAAACACGCCGGCCAGCACAAGGCCCAGCAGCAGATGACCGCCTATCTCCCCGGGCAGGTCGCGAAAAGCGTACAGCAGCGCGGCCGCCGCAGGGTGCTGTTTTTTCACCTCGCCGCAGCAGCATGAGGGCTCGGAAGTCTTTTCCTTCTCGCAGCAGCATGAGGGCTCCGGCTCCTTTTCCTTCTCACAGCAGCAAGAGGGCTCCGGCTCCTTTTCCTTCTCACAGCAGCACGAAGGCTCCGGAGCCTTTTCCTTCTCGCAGCAGCACGAGGTCTCCGGGGCCTTTTCTTTCTCGCAGCATGAGGGCTCCGGGGCTTTTTCCTTCTCGCAGCAGCACGAGGGCTCCTCTGTCCCGCCGGCTGGAGCCTCTTTGTCAAACAGGTCAATGAGGGTCCCGCCCAGGAGCCCCATCAAAAAGGCCTGCACGGGGCGCCACAGAGCGAAGGCCCAGCCCATCATTCCGTAGGTGGCGATGATGTTGTCCACGCCGGTCTGAGGAGTGGACAGCAAAAAGGAAGCCACCGCTCCCCTGGAGGCGCCTCCGCTTCTCAGGGACGCCGCCACGGGCAGGATGCCGCAGGAACACAGCGGAAGGGGCACCCCCAGCAGGGCCGCCCACAGGACTGCCAGGGGATTGTCCTCCCCCAGATAGCGCCTTACCTTGTCCACCGACAAAAACAGCCTGAGTATGCCGGCCATGAGATAGCCGAACAGTATATAGGGGGCCATCCGGACCGTGACCTCCCAGGTCTTCAGGACCACCAGCCTCACCAGATCTTCCATCTATTCCTTCTCCTTTCGAAGCTCGATGGTCTTCACGTTGAAGAGATAGCCTGAGCCTCCTGCAAATTCCAGCAGCAGGGGCCCGGAGCTTCCCTCCGTATCAAAGGCGGCAGTCTGCTCCCGGAAGGAGGTCCAGCCGCCGGTGTTTTTCACATCTATAGCGCAGAGGGTCCTGTCACCGGACTTCACGGTCAGGGTCCCGCCCTCCGTGGCGCTGGACACCTCCGCCGCCAGCGTGTAGCGGCCGGCGGGTATGTCTATAGGCGGCAGCAGGGCGTGGCAGCCGTTTTCTATAAATCCCAGATGTCCGTCCTCCACCCGCACCGGTCCCGTCAGCTCCGTGGCGTCCGCGCAATACACGGGCATACCCACCTCCACCGGGGGATAGAGGCGGCTCGCGGGCACCTTTTCCCTGGTCAGAGAAAAGCTCTCCCACTCCAGACGGACCCGGGAAGCCTTTTCTGCGGTCAGCCTGAAGGCGTATTTTTTCCTCTGGTCAAAGAGATACCTGCCGCCGGCCCCCAGGTCCCTGCCGTTTATCTCCAGCCGGGCTGCGCCGTCGGTGACCACACAGAGCTCATATTCCTCCATATATTTCGGCAGCAGATAGCCGGAATACACGGTCCTGTCTCCGGTGAGGCTACCGTCTATGTCGGCAACTATCACGCTCTCTGCGGGAGCGCCCTCCGAAAAGGTCTCTTTTTTCGCTCCGCGGCCCTCGGGCTCCAGCTCGGGATAGTAGGTCCTGTATTCCGGGGCCGGCTTCAGCAGGGCCGGGTCCCCCTCGCAGGCGGTCAGAGCCCCGAACCAGGGAGTCAGATCCAGCATGGCGCCCTTTTCGGTCCTGAAGGCTGCAGGCAGGACCGCGGTCTCCCGGCGGTCGTCCCCGGTCCGGATCTGCAGGGTCTCAAAGACGTGGACCCGGCGGCTCCGGGTGATCTTCAGCTGAGCCCGCCTCTCGGGATAATTGATATACAGCTCCGCCCAGAAATCCGGGAAATACAGGGGCAGCATGGTGTTGTCCGCCGTCCTTGCGGGCCCCAGGGTCAGGGTCCGGCCGGGGACGTCCACGGAGGCCCCCGCCAGGGTCTGGGTCACGTACCAGCTCACGGGAGCGGTCATGTAGGTGAGGAACGCCGGGGTCCACAGGCTCTGAGTCCACAGAAAGCCCTTGTCCGCATGGACCTTCTGGGTGGCCTCCAGCAGAGTGAGGCCGTCCCTGACCATGCCCATCTGAATGGCCGCCATGGCTACGTAGCTGTCCTGATAAAAGGGCCAGCAGGCAGAAGACTGCATATCCAGATACCGGTCGTCCTCCACGTCGTAGGCCTTGGGGCTGTAATACCCGGGAGCCCGTCCGATGGCGGTGGACAGGGTGAAGGCCAGAGACGACTTGGCCCTGTCATAGGGCAGGTTGTCCCAGCCCAGGAGCCGGCTGATAAATTGGCCGGCCAGAGCGCCCGTGTGGATCTGGCTCTTCACCGGCTCATCCTTGCCGAAGTCGTAGCCGTAGGCGTAATAGCCTCCATCTTCCACAAAGAGGGCTTCCGCCCCTTCCAGAGCCTTTTGGCGCATGGCCGCATATTTTGCGGCTCCCTCCCCGTCTCCGCACAGGACGGCAGCCCTGCGGGCCGCCTCCAGCATGACGGGATACAGCACGGCGGTATATACGAACCCCTTGGGATGGGGATGATCGTCATAGGTGGTGTTGTAGTCGGGAAAGCCCAGAGAGTTGTGCCGCTGCTCCATGAAGGCCATGGCCGCTTTGATGCGGGGATAGTATCGCCTGATCAGGCTGCCGTCGCCGGTCTGCTCATAGGTCTTCACCAGCTGCAGGAGCCAGGTGCCCGTGTTGTCCACCATGCTCCCCTGGGTGCCCGCAGCCCTGGCCATATCGCTGTTTTGCCCTATGCCCCCGTCCTCCTTTTTGACGTGGGTGTTGATGCCGTCGTAGTAGTGCACGTCAAAATGGCTGATCTCGCCTCCGGGCTCCGGATAGTTGCCGAACTGCATGTTTTCGTTTCTGTCCAGCTGAGGCAGAAGGGCATACACGAAGGGGTTGGAGGACAGCTTCTGGTCCATGGTGCCTCCCAGGCCTCCCATGCCTCCCTCCAGAGAGGTGTAGTCGCCGTCCCGGGTCAGCACTCCGTTGGTATATACGGTGTAGCCGCTGTTGATGATCTTGAATTTCAGCCAGCCCGGCAGAGAGCTGCGCAAGATGGGCAGCTGCCAGGCAAGGGTCTCCCCGAGCAGCCTTTCCCTCCGGTCAATGGCGTAGGCCAGCAGGGAGCCTATGCTGTCAAAATAGTTGTGATAATACTTGTCATAGCTCATCCCGGAGTGGCGCTTGGCGGCAGCCAGGGTCTCCGGAGATACGGGGTCTGCGAACCAGGCCAGGGCAAAGAAGACCCTTTTGGTCTCCCCCGGCAGGAGCTCCACCTGTCTGGCGACAGCCAGAGCCTTTGCCGGCTTGTCGGCAGGCTCCGGGGCCGGCTCCACCGGACAGGGCTTCATGGCGCCGGTCTCCCGAAAGGCGTCAAAGGCGCCCTTGTCCGCCAGCATATATTCACCCCAGGAGGTCTCCCCGTCGGAGAGCAGGGCTATATGCCCGTTGTAGTTCTGCAGGGTGAGCTTGGAAGGCCTGAAGGGAGCGGCGGCGTCCAGGGAGGCGCCGGTCCAGCCCTTTACGCTCATGGGGGAAGCCTTGGTGTCGGGAGGGGTCATAAAATGCCAGAAGGAGGAGTTGCCGTCCATGCGAAAGCCCTCTTCGGCCCATCTCTCCGTGTCTTTGATGCCCCTGCCTATCACGTCGGCAAAGGAAAAGAGCAGGCTCAGCTCCGCCTTATTTGCGGAGTCATTGGTCAGACTGAAGTCAAAAAACACCACCGGCAGAGCGCTGTCCCCGGGGCTGTAGGGGACCAAAAAGGAATAGGAGGTCATGCGCGCCCGGGTGGCCAGGGGGCCGCAGGTATATACGCTGTCTGCCACGGGGAACATGCCGGAGTAGTCTATGTCCTCTGCTCCCTTCATGCCCCAGAGGACGTCGTCGTCCTTTTGCAGCCGGACCGTCCGGGTCCGTCCGCCGGTCTTTTCCCTGATGGCAAAAAAGGAGCCCCGGGGGTCCCCTATGTAGGACTCGTGGATGTTGTTCATGCAGTTGCGGACGAGAAACCCTTCCGGGCCAAGCTCCACGTAGCCGCAGCCTATGCCTCCCATGGGCACTCCCGAGGGGCCCTTTTCCACCGGCAGCCCCTCCGGGCGGCACAGGCTCCTCCACAGCTCCAGATCCCCGGCCCTGACCAGAGAGGCGGCAAGGACCGACAGAAACAGGCACAGCAAGAGATAACGCATAACTACTCTCCTATCGATATACTTCCAGGTCAAGTATAGCACCATACGGATAAAATAGCAAAAGCAGGGGGGAAGGAAAAAGGCGGGGAGACAATAAAAAAAGCAGGAGACGAGGCTCGAACTCGCGACATCCAGCTTGGGAAGCTGACGCTCTGCCAACTGAGCTACTCCTGCATAGTGCAGAAAAATGGAGCAGGAGACGAGGTTCGAACTCGCGACATCCAGCTTGGAAGGCTAGCGCTCTACCAATTGAGCTACTCCTGCCCGTTTGACATATTTATTATATTACATCACGGCGGGTTTTGTCAAGCAAGGGCCGGCATTTTTCCGGAGCCCCCCGGCCCGGGGGCTAATAGGTGAGGTTCGTAAAGACGTTGATGCTCTCCTTTTTCAGCACCGCCTCGGCCCCGGAGGGTGCGGAGTATATCCTGTCCCTGCACTCATCGGTCACGTAGAGATGCCTGCAGCCGGCATACTCCCGGGGGAGGGTCAGCCGGGCTTCATCGCCGTCGTTCACCACCAGCAATGTCCGGGCCTTGCCCTTCTTCACTCCGCAGCACCACACCCTCTGGACTCCCTTGTCGTCCAGACAGCCCTTGACCCGGGTCTCAAACACGTCGGAGCCCCCGGGAATATATCTCATCACCAGAGCCATGGGATAATAGCTCACCGGGTCGGGACAAAAATGGCCGTCCTTGTCAAAGGTGAGCAGCCTCCAGGCCTTGTGATAGTTGGTGTTGTACACCCAGTAGGCCACGGCCTTGACCCCCTGATTGAAGGCCCGGGCCGTATATTCGGCGCTGTGGAGCCTCTGGATAAAGAGGGCGTCGCCGGTCTCCGTGGGGCTGTAGGCAAAGGCGCCCAGCTCCCCTATCACAAAGTTTATATCCCTGCCGTGGGTCCTGTTGTATTCGGCTATCTGCTCCATGGCGGGCCCGTTTTCCTTGTCCTCGCTGAAGGTCCTGATGGTGCCGTGGGCCTTGTTTGAGGACGGGTCGTCATATTCGAAGCAGGACCAATAATCGTGGCAGGACACTAAGTCTATGTTTTTGCCCGCCCGGTCCAGGAGCTGCTTCACTCCGTCCTCGGGCCAGCCCTTTTCCCGGCTGTAAAACACGGCTCCGTCAAATCCCTGTATCCCGATGAGGTCCCGGACCCCCAGGCGCTCCAGCTGGGCTCCCAGAGTGCCGTAAACCTCCGTGAGGGTGTCGTAATACCGGTCAAAGCCTTCGGGCTCGTTGTAAAAGGAGACTCCCTTTACGCAGGTAAAGCCCTTGTCCCGCCTCAGGTGGCGGCAAATGGCCGCCAGAGACTCGGTGAGCTCGGGGATACTGCAGTAGAGGCCCCTTCTGTCCTTGGGGGAGTCGGGGCTCTTGAGCCAGTTGCCCAGAGGGCCGGCGAAATTGCCGTTGTCCTCGTCCCAGTTGCCCAGCACCACGTATTTGTTCTGCCGGCTCCAGCGGCCCAGCAGGGTGTAGAGGGCGTCCATGTAGGCCTTGTCGTTCAGATAGTTGGCCTCCGGCAGCTCAGGATGGGCCTTCCGGTAGCCCGGGGAGAAGACAAAGCCGCCCTCCAGGTCCGTGTCCCAGGGGTCGGAGTTGTCGTTCACCGGCTCCCACTGGTTGACTCCCACGCACAGGCGTATATAGGAAAAGCCGGCGTAGTCCATGAGGGCGTTGAAGCGGTCCCACTCCTTTGTGTCCCCGGGAAAAGGCACGTGGCGGCTCTCGATACCGTCCCACTGGTCCCCGGTGATCATGTTGAAATATTCATAATCGGAAAAGCTGAAGTTGACCCCGGGCCCTATGATGCCCGGATTGATGATGTTCTCTTCGTCGGCCTCGATACTGCCCTCCAGGGCCCACAGGGGCAGACAGCACAGCAACGCCATCAGCGCCGCCCATACAGCTTTAGTCTTCATTGTTCGTCTTCTCCGTGATGTTTCGAAACTCTTCCAGGGAGGCCTCAAAGCACCGCAGCAGCCGGTCCGAAAAGACCCCGCATTGGCCTCCCAGTATCATGTCCGCAGCCTTTCGATGGCTGACGGCGCTCTTGTACACTCTTTCCGAAGTCAGGGCGTCGTAGGCGTCCACCACCGACACTATCTGGGCCCCTATGGGTATATCGTCCTCCTTCAGCCCGTCGGGGTAGCCCCGGCCGTCCCACCGCTCGTGGTGCGAGCGGCATATATCCATGCTCAGCCGGAGATAATCGGGATCCCAGTAGCCCTTCATGCCCGTCAGCAGGGCGCTGCCCTTTTCCGAGTGGGTCTTCATGAGCTCAAATTCTTCCGGCGTGAGGGAGCCGGGCTTCAGCAGCACCGTGTCGGGAATGGCTATCTTGCCCAGGTCGTGCAGGGCCGAGGCCGAGGTGATGCTGTCCACGAGCTCCTCCGTCAGGCCGTATTCGGGGCAGGACTTCATGACCTGGGTGGCCAGTATGCGGGTCAGTCTCCGCACCCGGCGCACGTGCTGGCCGCTGGAGAGGTCGCGGCTTTCCACCACGTTGCCCAGCAGGTCCACGATGCCGGTGCTCATGCGCTTCAGGGCCTCGCTCTGACTGCGCAGGGCGGAGGTGCGCTCCTCCACCAGCCGCTCCAGCCGCTCCTTTTCCCGGGCCTCCCGCTCAAATTCGTCGTTGACGTCCATAAAGGCAGCGGCGGCGTGGAGCCTGTCGGAGCCCCGCTTGACCCGGAGCCGGTGATAGGTGACCTGCCCCGACAGGGTCTCCCGGAACACCGCGGAGAAGCCGTCGGCTTTTTCCAGCTGCTTTTTGATGTTTTCCCTCTTGCACACCTCCAGCATATAGGGCCTGTCCTGCTCATAGACCACGTTGCCTATGTAGGCGCCCATGGCGGCCTCAAAGTCGGAGATGGAGAGGACCCCCTCCAGCTGGGGCTGTATCTTGTATGCCGTGAAGGTGCCGTCGTCCAGATTGATGTAGAAGGCCGAGACGTAATCGGCTGCGAACAGGTTGAAAAAGTCGTTCTGCCGCACGGTCTCTTTTTCCAGACGGCGGTTCTGCTCTATGATGTTCACCTCACGGTCAGTGTTTCTGAAGCCGCACACCAGACCCGCGGGCTCCGTCTCCGAGCGTATATATTTCACCTGCCAGTTCTGGGCCATGCCCCTGATGATCATGTGGAAGTTGTAATAATAGGTCTTGTAGCGGTCCAGCTGGATCTTCACGTTTTCCAGACGGGTGGCGTTGCTGAAGCCCAGCCGGTCCTCGGGAGCCACGAATTCGTCCTTTATCAGCTCCATCCTGTCGGCATAGGGCATGGAGGCAGGCCAGAAGTCTCCGGGGAGCCCCAGGTCCACGGTAATGGTGTAGAGGGTGTCGGCGCCGTTGTCGGTGTCTATCTGCAGCACGCAGGCAAAGTCCTCCGCCAGACCGTAGAACACCTTCATCATCTCCAGAGTATTCCGCTGCTTTTCGCTCTCTATCTCCTTGGTGATCTCGGGGTCAATGTTTTTGATGCCCACCACAAAATAGTCCGGGTCGTCCCCCCGGGCCAGCTTCATGCGGTTGTAGTAGCTCTTGCCGTCCTTTACGGTGCGATATACCAGGGAAAAGCTCTGCTGGAGCCTGAGCCTGGTCTCCACGTTTGCCGGGGCCAGCTGCCGGGCGACGAAGTCTCTGTCCTCCGGGTGTATGTTGCGCCGGATGCCGTCCTCAACGCGCTTGTAAAAATCCTGCTCCTCCGGCAGCCTCTCCACCAGACTGTCGTATTCGGCGGTGAGCCTCAGAGTGGTGAGGGTGTGAGCATGAGAGTTCACCACGAACACTGAGTCATAATCCGCGGCCAGTATCCTGGCGGTCTGTTCTCTGAGGATGGCCTGCTTTTCCTGCTGGGACAGGGACTCGCTCATCCGGGTCAGGCTGCGCTGCTGCTCACTGTGGGCGGCGGAGAACCTCATCATCTCCCCCCAGAACATGACGAAGAGCATGAGCATAAAGCCTATGGAAGCGTAGTTGACGTGGAGCACCACGTGCAGCAGGGCTATGCCCAGCACGGGGATGGTGGCCAGAAAGATGACCGCTCCCCTCTTTCTGTGAAAGGCGGCCGCCAGACCTGCCAGGGCGCTGACCACCAGGTAGCCGTAGTTGATGACCGCAAACAACGGGAACAAGGAGCCCCTTTCGTATTTGCCGGCGTCGGAGAGGTAAAACAGCAGCCCGTTGGATTGGGCCGTCACTGCCAGATACACCACTGCCAGAGAGGGCAGCGCCAGAAGTATCAGCAGGGGACGCCTTTGGATCCACTTGCGGCCCAGAGCGCCCATGGAATACACGAACCAGCAGGCAGAGCCTGCGATGAGGGTGATGAAGTATATGGAGTTTGCCGCATAAAAGGCCGGAGCGGACATGGCTCCGGAGCTCTCGCCCAGGGCCCAGGCGGCGTCGCAGATCAAATTGACGGAGTAGCAGACGCTCAAGGTATATATGACCCATTCCGCCCCGGTGGAGATACCCTTGAGGTAGTATCTTCGCAGTATCCCCACAGACAGTATTATGAATACACATATCAGATCCAGCCCCGCATAGCTGACGGCGCCCAATGAGTTCAGATCATACATATCTGCGTCCTTCCCGTAGTATTTATACTCACATTATAGCATACCGGGATGAAAAAAGAGCCTTCCTGCGGGGATTTTTCAAAAAATATTTCGTTGACGGCCTCCCTGAGATTATGCTATATTCATAGTGACTATATTTTGTTCTGCCCGGGTTTGCCGGGCAGGAGGAGTGACAGCGCGCTATGAAACCTATGGATTTTTCGGAGCACAACGCAGAGGTCCGGGCCGTGTGGGAAGCTTACCGCGCCGGAAGGCCCGTCAGGGTCCCCATGATACTCGGGGTCAATCCGCGCATCATTATGGACGACCCTTCCGTCAACACTAAGGGATACACCTTCCGGGATTATTTTGAGGACCCGCAGACGCTCCTTGAATGTCAGCTGCTCATGCAGTATTATTCACGGCACAAGCTGTTCTGCGATCAGGAGATGGGAGTCCCTGCCGCGTGGCCCGTGTTCATAGATCTTATGAACATCCACGAATGCTCATGGCTGGGAGGACAGCCCGTGTTTCCGCCGGGACAGGTGCCCTACTGCGGGCCCTTCCTGTCGGAGGACAACAAAAGGAGCATCTTTGACAGAGGCATCCCCGAAGTCTTTACGGGCATATACGCCAGGGTGGCGGAATTTCGGGAATATATAGAAAAGAAAGCCGGGACCTTCGAATATATGGGCAGCCCCGTGTATATATCCGGCTGCACGGGCATGGGCACCGACGGGCCTCTCACCGTGTGCTGCGACATACGGGGCGCAGGAGAATTCATGACAGATCTCATGGCCGACACCGATTATGCTCTGGAGCTCCTGGATCTTGTCACGGAAGCCATCATCAGGCACCTGAAGGCCTTCCGCAGCTACATGTTCGGCGACAACGCCCACCTGCCGGTGATGGGCTTTGCCGACGATTCCATCCAGCTCATCGGCGAGAAGACCTACAAGGAGCTGATACTGCCCTTCCACAAAAGGATAGTGGACGCCCTCCGATACGATTCGCCGGTGGTGTCCATGCACGTGTGCGGCAACGCCCAGAGGCACCATCGGACACTGGTAGAGGAGCTGGGGGTAAATTCCATAGACACAGGCTTCCCCATGGATTTTGCAGCGGAGCGCAGTCTTGTGGGAGACCGGTGCGAGATACTGGGCGGACCCTCCGTCCCCTTTCTCGAGACCCACAGCCCGGAGGAGGTGTACAGCCACACCCGGGATATACTTACCAGCGGCATAGCCGATTCGGGCCGGTTTGTACTGAGGGAGGGCAACAACCTGCCTCCCACGGTGCCCGTGGAAAACACCTTCGCCATGTACAAAGCCTGCCGCGCCACCCGGATCTACTGACGGAGAGCGATACTTCGGCTTTTGCCCGTTGCAATAGGCGGGCTATTGTTCTATAATAGTATTGAAATACACCTGTTTTGAGGAACGCCATGAAATTACTTTTTGCAGCCGCGCTCTTTCTCTTTGTCTGCGGGAGCGCCTTTGCCTCAGCCCTGTTTCACGGAGCCTACGCTCCGGACCTGGGTGTTTTTGAGCCCTCTGCGGGCATAGGAGAGCTGTGTCTCAACGGAGCTTGGCAGTTCATGGGCGCGGAGGACTCCTCCGCCGACCCCGGGGAGCTGGAGCCCGACCCAACGCCTATCTCCATCCCTTCCCCCTGGAACGTGAATTCCTTTTCCTCGGGCAACGGGGGCGACTTCCGCTGCTATCCCTCCTATCCCAAGGAGTGGGAAAGCTATAAGCTGGGGGTCATGACCAAAGAGTTCACCCTGCCCTCCTCCTTTGAGGGCAAGGAGATATTTATCTGCTTCAAGGGCATCGCCGGAGGCTTTGAGGCCTTTATGAACGAAGAGCAGTTCGGCGAGGGCTTTGACTCCTTTATGCCCTTTTATTTCGACGTGACCAAATACGTGAAGCCCGGCGTGAACACCCTCACGGTGAGGGTGGTGCCGCCTCAGGATTTCAACAAGCAGGGACCCCGGGGCAATATCACCTACCCCTCCGGCTCCTTCTGGGGCATGCACATCAGGGGCATCTGGCAGGACGTGATACTGTACGCCCGGGAAAAGGTGAGCATACAGGACGTGTATCTGGACCCCTCCGTCTCCTCGGGCCGGGTCACCGCCGAGGTCACGGTGGCCAACTACACGGACAGCGCCAAACAGGTGGACCTGTCGGGCAGCGTTTACAGATGGATCACCGGCAAGAACGGCGCCCCGGACCCCGCCGACAGGGGCCGGGCGGACTTTGGCAAGGCCCTGGCGGAGTTTTCCTCGGCCTCGGTGACGGTGCCCGCCGGCGGGATGACCACAGCCACAGTGACCTGCTCCGGCGCGGGCCTGCCCCTCTGGAGCATGGACAAGCCCTCCCTGCTGCTGGCCTCCTTTACCCTGTCCGGGGACTCCGGAGACCGGCTGGACCGGCGCTTCGGCTACAGAGAGTATGAGATCAAAGGCAGGGACCTGCTCCTCAACGGCAAAAAGATAGTCCTGAAGGGAGACTCCTGGCACTTCATGGGCATCCCTCAGATGACCCGCCGCTACCCCTGGGCCTGGTACACCGCCATCAAGGCCGCCAACGGCAACGCCGTGCGGCTCCACGCCCAGCCCTATCCCGAGTTTTACATGGATATGGCCGACGAGATGGGCATAGCGGTGCTGGACGAAAGCGCCATATGGGAGAGCCACTGCGCCTTCAACTTCATGGTGGACGAATTCTGGACCAGAGCCCGGGACCACGTGAGAAGGCTGGTGCTGCGGGACCGCAACCATCCCTCGGTGTTCGGCTGGTCCATAGAGAACGAGGTCGCCGCCGGCATGGGCGTGGCGGGGCACACGGAAGAGGAAAGGTCCATGGTGTATGAGAAATGCGGCGCCCTGTACGATATCTGCCGGGAGCTGGACCCCTCCCGGGTGTGGGTCTCCGGCGACGGCTGCGAGGACCTGGGCGGACAGCTCCCCGTCAATATGCTCCACTACGGCGGCGGGGACTACTACAAGACCATAGCCGCCAAGTCCAAGCCCTGGGGCGTAGGCGAGTGCACCGCCGCCTACTACGGCACTCCCAAGGAGGTGTCCAAGTGGAACGGCGACCGGGCCTACGAGAGCATGCTGGGCAGGATGGAAGCCCTGGCCTACGAAAGCTGGGCCAATCTGGCTCTGGACCAGAGGGCCAACGGCGCCACCTATATGTGCGTGTTCAATCTGGCCTGGTACGCCCTGCAGCCCCTGCCTCTGGGTCTGGCGAACACAGCCAAAGCCCCCGCCCTCAGGGACGGCATCTTCTTTGACAGGCAGCAGGAAGGGCAGCTGGGCGTGCAGCCCGAAAGGCTGGGCCCCTACACCACTACCTTCAACCCGGGCTACGACCCCTCCCTGCCTCTCTACAGGGAATGGCCCATGTTCGAGGCCATCAAAGACGCCTTCGAGCCGGCGGGAGCCAAAAAAGGCAAGTGGTCCGCCCCTCCCGAGGAAAAGGTCAAATACCGGTATCCCGCTCCCTGGATAGACAAGGTGTGCTACGCGGGTGACAAGGGCAGCAAGCTGTATTCGGTGCTGCGGCTGGCGGGCTGGGACCTGACAGGCGGCGACGACGCCCGGATGCTCCTTGTGGACGGCTCAAGCCTGGACCAGAGCAATATCGACGCTGTACAACGGAAGGCCGACGCCTTTACCAGGGCGGGGAAAATAGTGTGCGTGTGGGGCCTTGACAAGGGCAACGCTCCTCTGGTGAGCCGCATAGCCGGCGCCGGAGTGCAGTCCGTGGAGCGCCGGGCCACCTCCATGGTGAGCAGGTATATCCCCAACGCCAAGCTGTATTTCACCGAGTCCTCCAACAAGGAAATAATGAGCAGCGGCATAGGCGGCGACATCCTGACCAGGGGCAACCGGGTCATAGACCCCTGCAACACCGAATGGGACGCCTGGAACTACCGGGGCGAGAACGTGAAGACCGCCGCCGTGTTCCGCACGGAGCAGGAGCAGAAGCCCGACGCCGCGGCTCTGGTGTCCGTGCCAAAGGACAAGGGCAAGGTGCTGGTGTGCAGCATAGACGTAATGGCCCCCACCAAGGACAAGATACTCCTCTATTCCGAGCTGGCTGCCTTCCTGGGAGTGAAGAACGCCCCCCTGGAGACGGACGACAATGCGGCAGCCTCGGCTCTGGGAGACATACAGCATCTGAAACAGAGCCCCTTCTTTGACTGCGCCGACTTCACGGAAGCCAACGAGAAGGACTTCGTCGGCATGTCCGACAGCGTGGACACTGCAGATTGGAAGCCGGCGTCCGCCAACGACAAGCAGCTGTTTGACTTTGACGGCACCAAGCACACGGACAAGGCCGTGTATCTCTCTATGTGGATGTATTCCCCCAAGGCTCTGGACGAGCTGCTGGCGGACCCCAACGTGCCCAAGATCACCTTCTCCGGCGGCTCCGACGACGGCCTGCAGGTCTTCGTCAACGGCCAGAAGGTATTTGAGGACAACAGGATACACCCCTGCCAGGCCAACCAGTTCTCCACGGGCCCCCTGCCCATCCGCAAGGGCTGGAACCAGATCATCTTCAAGGTGAGCCAGCACGACGGACAGTGGCAGTTCATGGGAGGCTTCAACTGCACCGACATGGACTACTGGTCCACGGTGGTGTGCTCCGTGGACAAGGGAGAATAAACCGACAAGCGGGCCCGCGGGCCCGCTGTTTTTTTGCGCCGGGAGCGCGGGAGCGCATGAAGCTTTTTCATACAGCGCAGGTGACCCCGGCCGGCAATATACCGCCGGGAAAAGGCGCCTTGAGCGGGCGCGGGAGCGCCCGCTCAGGGCTTAATAAAACAAAGGGTGTTGCCGCCCGGCAACACCCACCCACCGCCGGGATGGCACATAGTCTTTCTGCCCTGCAAAGCCTGTGGCTTTGCAGGAGGAAAACCATGCCGCCCGATCGAAGAAAAACGCAAGCCGACACCACACCCCGAAAGAACCGCGAGCCGCGGCCACGGACCAAGCCGGGGTGGGAGGGGCGTTATCCGGGGTCCCCGAAAAATCGCAGATTTTTTGGGGTATAAAGCCCCTGCTCAAGCCGAAGGGCAAGCGTCGCCGTCAGGCGCAAGGCGGAAAAGGCAGAAATGCAGCTTCTTTTCTGCCCCGTCGCAGAGCGCAGACCTGAGGCGCAGACG
>JAFZNQ010000063.1 GCA_017552965.1 Abditibacteriota bacterium
CCTGCTCGCTCTCACCCCACAAAATCATTCGATTTTGCGGGGGCCCCAAGGAGGGGGGTCCTGAGATGAGCCTCCTTGCCATGGCGGGTGTGTACGGGGTCCCCGGCGAAAAATGTTTCGCCGGGGCAAATGCGCCGTACCCACGAAAAAAAGGGGGGTATGCGAAGGGGGGAAGCCCCCCTTGCCTGAACGAGCCGCGGAACGGTACGAGGTGATGAAAGCTGTTGCACTGTCGGAACGGCACTTGCGTATGACTGCTACACTCGCCTGCCCCGCGATACGGCCCCTCCCACCAGCCCTCTCTGCCAATGGCAGAGTAAGGAATGGGCTGGCGGGCCCCGTCCGTGGATCTCTTACCGCGGCCGGCAGGACGCCGAGGCGTTTGATATGTTGCCATTTCCGCCGGGATGACGAGAGAGTTTTCATTGCCCCGCGATACGGTCCCTCCCACCGGTCCGATCAATTCTTGTCTGTCCCTCGCCTGACAAGCAGCCCCTCATGCAGCGCGGCAAGGGTCGCCAGCGCACAGGCGCAGGCGCCGCTGCAGGTCAGATCGATCACGGACAGCGTCAGCGGCAATAGAAACAGCGCAACGCCTGTCGCCTTATTCAGCGCGGAATGGACTGCAACAAACTTGTTATGCATCACGTATCCGGCTATGATATTGACCGCTTTGATCAGCCCTATCACACCGGTCCAGACCACAAGCCACAGGGGAATATCCAGCGCCGGGATCAGCTTTATCAGGCATGCTGCTGCCAGAACCGTATCGGCCGCCGTATCCAGCTTCGCTCCGAATTCACCGGCAGTCCCCGTTTTTCTCGCGACGGTCCCGTCCACCATATCGCTGAGGCCTGCCGCCAGATACGTGGTATAGAAGACCGGCGAAAAAAGAGGAGCCGCCAGCACGCCGGCGCTGAAGACGAACCGAAGGCCGGTGATGACATTTGCCGTATAAAAGAGTTGTCCCCGCTTCAGCAAGCGATCGTCGGGTCGGCTGCATACCAGACCTGAGTGTCCCGACTCAGTGATTCTGAATCAGGCTCATCCCAGTCCACACCGTCGATCCAGGCTATAGTGAACTCATAGTGATTTGTTCTGGTGTGGGGGAGGACAACGTAGGACACGCCGTTATCCAGATAATCTACGTCAAAATCGTCATATACCCGCGACTGCACTTTGTCATCGATGAACACGCAGTCGGTAAAAGCCCCTATGTCCATCTTTATCCTGTCATCGTTGTAAAACGCCTGGCACATCATAAACTCACCGCTATCCGGGCTTCTATTGTATTCGCATATCGGCGAAAAGACGCAGGAAATATTGTGCTCCAGCCCGTCAGGCTGAAATCTGATGACTATCAGATAGCGGTCCCTGACGTCCGGGCACAAGACTTCTATGGGCGGCAGCTTCTTCGCAGTGTATGGCGACGACTCGCCGTCTATCCGAATATCTATAGCGCCAAAGGGCGTCTCCAGCTTTTGCGGCTCTGCCTTTTCCCGGTTTGTATTGCACTCACCTGTCATCTGAAGGTTTCTCCCTATAAAGTGTCCGGACGATCATTCATCCGTCAAAATTATTATACCATATTGCGGCAGAACCGCGAGCCTCGGTCACGGATCGGCCCGCCGGGACAGCAAGAGCCCCCACTGTCATCCCGGCACTGCAACCCGCGTCATCCCGGCGGAAACGGCCGGAATGATGCGGATCTTTCGGTAATGACGGCGAAGAAAGGACTCAGGCTCCCGCCAATCCCCGGGGAATAAGAGGCAGCAGGCAAAAAGCAAAGCGGCCGCAGTATCAGCTGCGGCCGCCTCGGTTCAAAGGGGCTGGTGGAGGCGAGGGGTATCGAACCCCTGTCCAAAAAAGCATTCAGACAATCGTCTACACGCGTATTCTGCATTTGATCCCGGCAGCTCCAACCTTGCAGACACAGGTAAAAAGCTGCCAGACCCGATAAGATGTCTTCCAAACGGTCACGGGCGTCCCGCCGGAATGATCTGACTTGGGTTGACCCCTGCCCTCACCGAGTCAGAAGCAGTGAGTTAAGAGGCTCGCTGTCAGGCAGCGAGAGCAAAACTTTCGTTGTTGCCGTTTAATTTTTAATTCCCGCTTTTAACGAGGCCAGCGGGTCCTCGGCGCGCAGATTGAAGAATAACTTCCCTGTCGAAACCATACGCCCCCATAAGACTAAAAAAGCGTGCCCGAAGGGAGTCGAACCCCCGACCTACAGGACCGCAACCTGTCGCTCTATCCACTGAGCTACGAGCACACATCTCAGACAATCTATATTATACTTCATTTTGCGGCGCTTGTCAAGAGCGCCGGGCCCCGGAGGGCCTAAGGCTTTTCGTCATACACGGTCTGCAGTATCACGTCCCCCACCCGCTTCAGGCTCTCGGGGCTGCACTTGTCCGCCGTGTCTTCGGGGGTGTGCCACCAGGGATAGTCAAAGTCTATCACGTCCACGGAGGGCACCCGGGCGATCTCGTTGAGGGGCAGGTGGTCGTCGTGGATGGCGTATTTTACCTTGTCGGCAAAATAGTCCCCGTAGCCCAGGCTGCGGGCTGTGTCCCAGATGGCGCTGACCACCCGGGGAGCATACACGGTGGAAAGGGACTCCCTGTATATTTGCAGGTCCTTGTCCCCCACCATATCCAGGAGAATAGCGTAGCGCACCTGCTTTTTCTCTCCCTTCCACACAAAATGCCTGTCCGTATGGCGGCTGAACCAGGTGGAGCCCAGATACATGCCCTCCTCCGTGTGTCCGTAGTCTTCTCCGTCAAAAAACACGTAGATGACCCCCACGGAGGGCTTTTTTGTCGCCAGCTGCCGGGCTATCTCCATCAGCGCGGCGCAGGAGGAGGCTCCGTCGTTGGCTCCCGGGCAATATCTGAGGGCGTCCTTGCCCTTGGCCTGATCGCTGAAGGGGCGGTTGTCCCAGTGGGAGCAGAGCATGATCCAGGTCCGGGCCTCCGGGTTCTGCACCGCAACTATGTTGGTGAGCTTCAGGCTCTTGCCCTCGGCCCGGGCGGCGAACCGGTCCTCATACACCTTGGCGCAGTATTTGGCCATCTCGCCCTTGATGAGGGCGACGCACTTTCGGGCCCCGGGCTTCCCCGGGGACCTGTCGCCTATGTCGGTCTGACGGACCAGCAGGCTGTAGGCGCTGTCTCCGTCAAAGGCGCCCCGGGCGTTGCAGGAGCTCATGAGCAGGGCCGCCAGCAGGGCGGCGCATATACACAGATATTTCATTCTTCGGTGATCAGTCTTTGTTCAAAGGGGTCCGCCGGGGACTGCTCGGCCAGATACATGGGGATCACGTCTCCCATGGTCAGGTCCTCGTCGGTGGCGTCCTCCGCGTCCCACAGCTTCCAAAAGCCCAGCACGCCTTCGGCCAGGCTCTGGCTCATGGCCACCGAATATATGACGCCGTCCGCCAGAGGCTCAAAGGCGCCGTCCCGGTCCCGTATCTCCGCCCTCACCAGAGAGCCCTCCTTCATGGTGACCCTCAGGCCGCTCACGTGCATAAAGGCGGGGTTGGCTCTGGGGTAGAGAAAGAGGGACTTGGCCAGGGCCTGCTTGATGACGCTGCCGGTGAGATTCACCGAATACACCCGGTCGCTCTTCACCGCCGCCAGGCTCACCAGCTCCTCCGCCGGGGCGTCCCCGGGGCAGGTGATCTCTCTCAGGTCGCTGCTGATGACCAGGGCCGCGTCGGTCCTGGCGGCGTATCTCAGGGCGTCCGCCACCAGATTGCCGCCGGAGGTGGTCTGCTTTTGGGCGCCCTCCGAAGAGACCGGCTCCTCAAAGGCGGCGCAGGCCACAGCCGCGGCCAGCAGCAGCAAGACTATGAAAGGCCGTGTCATTTCAGCTTGCGCAGATTGCCCTCGATGAACATGTCTATACTGCCGTCCATCACGTTGATCACGTCGCCGGTCTCGATGCCGGTCCGGTGGTCCTTCACCAGAGTGTAGGGCTGAAACACGTAGCTGCGTATCTGGTTGCCCCACTCTATGCTCTTTACGTCGCCTCTCAGCTCGGCCAGCTTTTTCTCCTCCTCCTGCTTTTTGATGGCGGTGAGCTTGGACTTCAGGATCTTCATGGCGCCTTCTCTGTTCTGCATCTGGCTCCGCTCGTTCTGGCAGGCCACGGTGATGCCCGTGGGCAGATGCACTATGCGGACCGCCGTCTCCACCTTGTTCACGTTCTGGCCGCCGGCGCCCTTGGCCCGGTAGGTGTCTATACGCAGCTCGTCCGGATTGATGTCCACGCTGTCCGACTCGGCAAACTCGGGGGTCACATCCACGCCGGCAAAGGTGGTGTGGCGCCTTTTGTTGGCGTCAAAGGGAGAGATGCGCACCAGCCTGTGCACCCCGCTCTCCCGCCGGAGATAGCCGTAGGCGTAGTCGCCGGACACCAGGGCCGTGATGCTCTTGGAGCCGGTCACGTCGCCGGGGGTCTGGCTCAGGATGCTGACGGCAAAGGAGTTCTTCTCCGCCCATCTGGCATACATGCGAAACAGCATCTCCGTCCAGTCGCAGGCCTCGGTGCCGCCGGCGCCGGAATTGATCTCCAGTATGCAGCCGCTGCGGTCATAGGGGCCCGAAAGAAAGGTGAGGAGCTCTATCCTGTCCAGCTGCTTCCGGGCTTCGGAGAGGTCCTTCTGCAGGTCCTCCGCCTCGGGGCTCAGCTCGTCGTCTATCATTTCAGCCAGCTCGCATATGTCCGACAGGCTCTGCTCCAGAGCCGTGACGGGAGCCAGAGTGGCCTTGAGGGAAGCGGTGCGTCTCAGCGCCTCTCCGGCCTTGGCGGCGTCCTCCCAAAAGGCAGGCTCCGCGGCCTCCGCTTCCAGAGCGGCTATCTCCTCCGTCAGCTTGTCTCTGTCCAGATGCTCGCATATACCCCGCAGAGCTTCCTGCATGGCGGAGGCTTCGTCAACCACACTTTTGAGCATTACAGCTCCCCTCTCTCATACTTGGGCAGGCAGCACTTCTTGAACTTTTTGCCGCTGCCGCAGGGGCAGGGCTCGTTGCGCCCCACCTTGGGTATCTGTCTGGTCTTGGGAGCGCTCCTCTGGGCCTCGCCGCCGCCCTCCATGGTGTTTTCCTGCAGGTTCTGATACTGCCTGAAGGCGGGCCGGCGCTCCTCCTCCTGCTTCACGAACTGCAGCTTGAACATGGTCTTGACGATGGTGTCCTGGATCATGTGCATCATATCTTCATACAGATAGTAGGCTTCGCGCTTGTATTCGTTCACCGGGTCCTTCTGGGCGTAGCCCCTGAGGCCTATGCCGTCCCGCAGGAAGTCCATGGCCGACAGGTGGTCCACCCAGGCGTCGTTGATGGTGCGCATGGCCACGTAGCGCTCCATTTCCCTCATGAGCTCGCTGCCCAGCTCCTGCTCCTTGGCCTCGTAGGCGGCGGCGCCGATCTCCTGCAGCTTGTCCGTGAGCCGGTCCCGGTCGGTGATCTGTGACAGCTCTTCCTCGCTGATATAGTTGTTGATGGGCAGTATCTCGTAGATGTGGCGATACAGGCCCTTGTAGTCCCACTCGCTCTTCTGCACGCCCTCGGGGCAGTAGATGATGACCGAGTCTCTCATCACGTCGGACAGATGGCCGGTGACCGTGTCCTTCAGGTCCACCCCGTCTATTATCTTGCGGCGCTCGCTGTACACGGAATGGCGCTGCTCGTTCATCACGTCGTCAAACTGCAGCACGGTCTTTCTCTGGTCAAAGTGATGGTATTCCACCTTTTTCTGGGCCTTCTCGATGACGGAGGACAGCAGCTTCACGTTGATGGGCATGCCCGGATCCCAGCTCTGGAGCATGGGATGGTTGGCCTTGTCGCCGAAAAGGCGGATGAGCTCATCCTCAAAGGACACGAAGAACTTGGAGGCTCCCGGGTCGCCCTGACGGCCGGAACGGCCTCTGAGCTGGTTGTCTATACGCCGGGATTCGTGGCGCTCGGTGCCTATGATCTTCAGGCCGCCCCGCAGAAACACGTCCTTTTGGTTGTCGCTCATGGTCTCCCACTTGCCGGGATTGTTTTTCTGCCAGGCGCCAAAATCCCATTTGCAGCTCTGCTCGTCTATGGGCACGTATATCTCGGGCTCCTCCCCGTCAGCGGACTCGCCGTTGTCCTTGCCGCCAAGAGTGATATCCACGCCGCGGCCTGCCATGTTGGTGGCGATGGTCACCGCCCCGCGGCGGCCGGCCTGGGAGATGATCTCGGCTTCTTTTTCATGGAACTTGGCGTTCAGTATGTTGAATCTGATGCCCTGCTTGAGAATGCTTTTCAGGGCGTCCTTGTAGAGGGGCTCCAGATGCAGTATGGGCAGCAGCAGCTCCAGGTTGGAGTCGGACATGATGTTGGTGTCCAGCCCCAGCTCCTTCATGAGGCGGCCGAACTTGTGCACGTCCAGGTCGTCAAAGGACCGGTTGATGGCTTCATAGCAGGCGGCTGCCAGCTCCTTGGATATCTGCTTGTTGTCGGTGATCTTGTCGCGGATAAGCTCCGTGACGCACAGGGTCTGGAGCCGCTCGGACAGCAGCCTCTCCGCCACTCTTTCCGACACGCCTATGCTCCTGGTACCCACCAGCACCGGCTGCTGACGGCAGTTGTCCGACAGTATCTCCATGGTGATGCCCCGGAACTTGTGGTCCTCGGTCTTGTACACCACGTCCGGCTCGTCCTTTCGCATGGAGGGCTTGTTGGTGGGTATCTCTATGACGTCCAGGCCGTATATCTTCTTGAACTCCTCTTCCTCGGTCATGGCCGTACCGGTCATGCCGCTGAGCTTGGTGTAGAGGCGGAAAAAGTTCTGATAGGTGATGGTGGCCATGGTCTGGCTTTCTTCGGCGATGGTGCAGTGCTCCTTGGCCTCCACGGCCTGGTGCAGGCCCTCGCTCCAGCGGCGGCCGAACATCAGACGACCCGTAAATTCGTCCACGATGATGACCTGGCCGTCCTTGACCACGTAGTCCTTGTCCCGGATAAACACGGCGTGGGCCTTCAGGGCCGCCTGGATGTAGAAGTTCAGGTCAAAGTTTTCGGTGGCGGCCAGGTTGCCGCAGCCGGTGAGCTCCTCTATTTTGGCGGTGCCCTCTTCGGTGAGCATGGCTGTCCTGGCCTTTTCGTCTATGGTGTAGTGCCTGTCCTTGCTCAGCTGGCTCACCCACCGGTCCGCCTTCACGTACATCTCGGAGCTGCGGGTGCCCCTGCCGGAAATGATGAGAGGGGTCCTGGCCTCGTCTATGAGGATGGAGTCCACCTCGTCCACTATGGCATAATTGAGCTCTCTCTGGGTCAGGTCTTCCTTCCGGAAGCACATATTGTCTCTCAGATAGTCAAAGCCGAACTCGTGGTTGGTGCCGTAGGTGATGTCGCAGTCGTAGGCCTCCCGCCGGCTCACGGGCCTCAGGCCGTTCCACTCGGTGGGGGTCTCATACTCCACCTTGTAGTCCGGGTCGTACATATAGGACCGGCCAATGTCGCCGGTCTCGGCGCTCTGGCCGTGGATGGAGCCTACAGTCAGGCCCAGCAGATGAAACACGGGGCCGTTCCAGCGGGCGTCTCTCTTGGACAGGTAGTCGTTGACCGTGACCAGATGGGCTCCCTTGCCCGACAGGGCGTTGAGATACAGAGGCAGAGTGGCCACCAGGGTCTTGCCCTCGCCGGTCTTCATCTCGGAGATCCGCCCCTGATGCAGTATGATACCGCCTATCAGCTGAACGTCATAATGCCTCTGGCCCAGGGTCCTTTTGGACGCCTCCCGCACCAGAGCAAAGGCCTCCGGCAGCAGGTCGTCCAGGGTCGCCCCTTCCTCCAACCGCCTCTTGAACTCAAAGGTCTTTTCCTTCAGAGCCTCGTCCGGCAGCTTTTCGTACTCCGGCTCATAGCCGTTGATGACTTCCACCACCTTGCGGCATTTGTTGACGATCCGTTCGTTCTGATCAAAAATATTCTTCAAAAAGCTCATAGCAATTCCCGGGGTATATTATAGTAATAGAATCCAATTATATGATAACAGATTTCACGCGTATTGTCGAGTGCACCCATTTCAGAATACGGCAACAGGCCCCTTATAGTTCCTGTCTGCTGCGGGCGGCGGCGGCCCGCACCGCAGGCGCCAGCTGAACCACGGCCTCCGCCCGGTCTATGACGTCGTGCTTGTCCGTGGCAAAGACTATGCTGTCCTCGGTGAACCTCAGATCGGGATACTTGCGGGACAGAGCCTCCCTGCATTTGGGAGTCAGCAGAGTGTCCGCCAGCACCGCCCTGCAGCCGCCGGCGGCGGAGACTATCCGGGCCACTCCCTTTTCCCTGCACAGTATGCGCAGGCCCAGTATACGGAGCAAGTTTTCCGTCTCGGGAGGCATTTTGCCAAAGCGGTCCTCCAGCTCCTCCCTGATGTCCCGACGGGTCTCCTCGGCGGTGCAGGAGGCCAGCCGGTTGTAGATGAGCAGCCGGGGCCCGTCGGCCTCTATGTAGCTCTTGGGGATGTAGGCGCTGACGGCGATGCCCACCGGCGGCAGCTCCTCCGCCTCGTCCCTGATGCCCCTCAACCTGTCTATCTCCTGGGACACCATCTGGCAATAGAGGTCAAAGCCCACCGCCTCTATGCAGCCGTGCTGGCTCTCCCCCAGCACGTTGCCGGCGCCCCTGATCTCCAGATCCCTCTGGGCGATGCGGAAGCCGGAGCCCAACTCGGAGAACTCCCGCAGGGATTCCAGCCTCTTCTGTCCCGCCTCGGTAAAGCTGTTGCGGTAGAAGAGATAGGCGTAGGCCTGCCTGGTGGACCTGCCCACCCTGCCCCGCAGCTGATAGAGCTGGGCCAGCCCCAGAGACTCGGAGCAGTCTATGATGATGGTGTTGGCGTTGGGCACGTCCAGACCGTTTTCTATGATGGTGGTGGCCACCAGCATATCCAGCCTGCCCTCGTAGAAGTCCACCATGACCTCCTCCAGGTCCCCTTCGTTCATCTGGCCGTGGGCTATGTCTATGGCGGCGTCGGGCAGCAGCTCCTCCAGACGGCTGCACACCTCGTCTATATCCTCCACCCGATTGTGGATAAAGAACACCTGTCCGCCCCGCTCCAGCTCCCGGCGGGCCGCCTCGGCGGCCATATTCTCGTCGTATTCCCTCACCACCGTCCTGATGGGCATGCGGCCCTCGGGAGCGTCCACTATGTTGGAGAGCCCCCTGATGCCGGAAAGGGCCATGTGGAGGGTGCGGGGAATGGGAGTGGCCGACAGGGCCAGGGTGTCTATGTTGCGCCGCAGCTGCCTCAGCTTTTCCTTGTGGCGGACCCCGAAGCGCTGCTCCTCATCTATGATAAGCAGGCCCAGGTCCGCAAATTCCACGTCCTTTGACAGCAGCCTGTGGGTGCCTATGACTACGTTCACCGAGCCGTCCCTGATGCCGGCCAACACCTTTTTTTGTTCCTCTCTGGTCTGAAAGCGGGACAGCTGGGCTATACTCACGGGAAAAGGCGCCAGCCTCTCGGAAAACGAGGCGAAGTGCTGCCGCACCAGCACGGTGGTGGGGGCCAGCACCGCCACCTGCCGCCGGTTGCACACGGCCTTGAAGGCGGCCCGGATGGCCACCTCGGTCTTGCCAAAGCCCACGTCGCCGCACACCAGCCGGTCCATGGGCTTCCGGCTCTCCAGGTCCGCCTTCACGTCCTCTATGGCCCGGAACTGGGAGGCTGTCTCCCTGTAGGGGAAGGACTCCTCCAGCTCCTCCATGAGCTTGTCGTCCTTGCCGTAGGCGTAGCCCGGCAGAGTCTCCCGGTAGGCGTAGAGCTCCACCAGGTCCCTGGCCACCTCGGCGGCCCTGTTGCGGGCCCTGGTCTTTTTCTTTTCCCAGTCGGAGGTGCCCAGCTTGGAGAGGGCGGGAGTCCCGTCGCTGCCGGTGTATTTGCGTATGAGCTGTATCTGGTCCGTGGGCACGTACATTTTGGCCCCCTTGGCAAACTCCAGCTCAAAGGTCTCCACGGTCATGCCCAGAGCCGTCCTGTAGGAGACGCCTCCGTATTTGGCTATGCCGTTTTCCACGTGGACCACTATGTCCCCGGGCTTCAGGTCGCCGTAGGAGGAGATGGCGGCGGAATCCTTGGCAAAGCGCCGCACCTTCTGCACCTTTTGGGTGCCGAACATGTCGTTGTCCGTGATGATCCATATCCGGGCGGACTTGATGAGGCAGCCCTTGTCCAGAATGGCCCTCTGCAGCATGAAGGAGTCCGTCTCCTCCACTCCGTAGTCAGGGAGCAGCTCTCTCATGCGGCTGATGCGGGTGGTGGCCAGGGCTATGCGGTAGCCCCGCTCCTTGCGCCTTTCCACCGCCTTCATGAGCTCCCCCATCCTGCCCGTGTAGCTGAGGTTGTCCTCGGCGTCCGTCTTCACAGTGTAGTCCGCCGGCTTCAGCCAGCGGCAGTCGGCGCCGTGTTCCGCCAGCAGAAAGCCCGCCCCGGAGGACAGACGGCGGAGCAGTATCTCGCTGTCGGCGAGATAGCCGGTGCGGTCGGACACGAAAAAGCCGTTTTGCTCGGCGGCGGCGAGCTTGGACGCTATCTTGCCCAGTCGCCGGTCCAGGGTGTCGTCCGCCGACGAAGGCTCGCTGAGGACCAGCAGCCAGTTGCCGGTCATATAGTCAAGAAGGGTGGTCTCGGGATAGACGTAGGGAAGATAGTATTCCAGCAGGTCAAAATACCGGCCGTCGGACAGCCGCTCCAGATCCCCCTCCAGACTGCGCAGCATACGGGGGCCGGCGTTGTGTCCCAGACGGTCGGCGGTCACCCGGGCGTCCTCCCTCAGCCGGGCTACGGCCCCGGCGGGGATGCGGCCGGCTATGACCTCCCGCACGGGCAGCAGCCTGACCCGGTCCGTGTCCTCTATGGAACGCTGATTTTCGGGATCAAAATACCTGAGAGAGGTGATCTCGTCCCAGTCAAAATAGATCCTGACGGGATATTCGCTGCCGGAGGGAAACACGTCCAGTATGTCGCCCCGGCGGCAAAAAACGCCGTGGTGGTCGCATATCTCGCTGCGGCTGTAGCCCAGGGCGGAGAGTTTGTCCGTCACCCGGTCCACGTCCTCCCGGTCCCCCGCCGCAAGGGCGATGACGCCGGAGAGCAGCTCCTCCCGGGGCATGGTCTTCTGCAGCAGGGCGTTGACGGGAGCCACCACCATCACCCGGCTGCTGTTTTCCGCCAGCGCATAGAGGGCCGCCAGCCTCTCGCCTATGCCCGTCAGGTCCGGCCCGGTCTCACCGTAGCTGTGATTGAGAGACATGGGATAGTAAAAGAGACTGTCTGCGGGCACGCCGTAATAAGGCAGCTCGTGATAGAGGCTCTCCGCCTCCTCCTCGGTGCCCGCCGCCAGCAGCACGTGCCCCCCGGCGCGGCGGTAAAGCCCCGCCGCCACCAAAGCCCGGGAGCCTCCGGCAAGGCCGTCAAAGAGCACGGTCCTGCCCATTCGCTGCCGCTCAACTGCCTTGGCGGGTATGAGCTCGGGAGAGTCTGCCAGTTGTTCCAGTATCATGATATATCCCTTTCACTATGTCGTTATTCTGTTTGCCGGGCCGCGCCGGCGGGCGGGCCCGGGGGTCAATAAGATCGTCATCCCGGCCAAAACGGCGCCCGGCGGTCAACAAAAGCGTCATCCCGGCCAAAACGGCGCCCGGCGGTCAAGTCAGAACGTCATCTCGGCGGTTGAGCGTATGCGAAACCGGTAAGAGATCCCCTGTAATGGAAGGACAGACCCGGGCAACGCGCCGGGCCCACCGCCGGAGAAGACTGGCGGGCGGGACCCGTTTGCCCGTTCCTTGCTCTGTCGCAGACAGAGAGGGCAAATGGGGAGGACCCGGTCCCCGGAACAGACGAGCGTTTTCCACTGTCCCGTTGAACTTGTCCCTTGCCGTGGCTCGCGGTCCTATTACAGGGGATCTCTTACCGCCAAGCCCGACGGCTTGTCGCCGGGATGACGTCTGTTGTTGAACGGGACAGCATTGCCCTCACCGCCGGAGAAGACTGGCGGGGAGGACCCGGTCCCCGGAACAGACGAGCGTTTTCCACTGTCCCGTTGAACTTGTCCCTTGCCG
>JAFZNQ010000064.1 GCA_017552965.1 Abditibacteriota bacterium
GCCTTTTGCCCTCACCGCCGAAGTGACGTTGAATTTGAACGGGACATATTCGGGATGACGAGAACCGACACTTGGTCCTTCTCCGCCGAGTGGACCCCCCAACGGCTTTCAGCCGTCGGTGCCCCCACAGATCTCCAACGACCGTGTATCACGGTCGCTGGGATGACGGCGGAGAGCCGGGATGACGGGGAGTGTAGGAGAGCGCTTTACCCTGTCCCGTTGGGTCTGTGCGTGGCCATGGCTCGCGGGTCTATCTCAGGGGACTTCTTACCGGTGAGGGCCTTTTGCCCTCACCGCCGAAGTGACGTTGAATTTGAACGGACATATCCACAATGACGAGAAGTGTTTTCCTTTACCCCGCGATACGGCCCCCCCAACGGCCGAAGGCCGTCGGTGCCCCCGTAGATCTCTTACCGGTGAGGGCATTCTGCCCTCACCGCCGAGATGACGCGGGGTATCAGCGCAACCGCTGGGATGACGGCGGAGAGCCGGGATGACGAGAAGTTTTCCCCCCCGCAGACGTAAAAAAAGACGCCCGTCAGGGCGCTCAAAATGGTGTTCCCCGCAAAATCACAGATTTTGCGGGGCTGAAATCGGGGTCCCCAAAAAATCGTAAGATTTTATGGGGCTATATTTACTTGTTCTTCTCGGACAGCTTTTGCTCAAACCGGTCCTTGCGGGTGTCCTTGGGCACCTGAGTATGATACACTCCGTCAAAGCAGGAACTGCAGTAGCCGTCGCTGCCGGCCAGCTCCCTCAGGCTCTCCAAAGGCAGATATTCCAGCGAATCGGCTCCTATGAGCCGGGCCGTTTCCTCCACGGTGTGGTTGCAGGCTATCAGGTTTTCCTGGCTGTCTATGTCCGTGCCGTAGTAGCAGGGATAGAGGAAGGGCGGCGCCGACACTCTCATATGTATCTCCCGGGCGCCGGCTTCTCTCAGCATAGCCACGATGCGCCGGCTGGTGGTGCCCCGCACGATGGAGTCGTCTATGAGCACCAGCTTTTTGCCCCGCACCACCGGCTCTACCGCCGACAGCTTGATGCGCACCTTGTTGAGCCTGCCTCCGGGGGCGATGAAGGTGCGGCCTATATATTTGTTCTTGATGAGCCCTATGCCGTAGGGCACTCCCGATTCCCGGCTGTAGCCCACTGCGGCGTCCAGCCCCGAGTCGGGCACTCCTATGACCAGGTCCGCGTCGGGCGGGTTGATACGGGCCAGCGCTCTGCCGGCGTCCACTCTGGCTTCGTGGACGGACCTGCCGTCTATCACCGAGTCGGGCCGGGCAAAATAGATGTATTCAAAGACGCACAGCCGCTTGTGTTCCCGGCCGCAGTGCTCCCGGCGGGAGTGGATGCCGTCGGGGCCGAAGATGAGTATCTCCCCGGGCTCCAGGTCCCGGATGAATTTGGCTCCCACCGCAGTGAGAGCGCAGCTCTCGGAGGCGGCCACGTAGATGCCGTCCTCGGTCATGCCGTAGCACAGGGGCCTGTAGCCTCTGGGGTCCCTGGCGCAGATGAGCTTTTGGGGGGACATGAGTATCAGGGAATAGGCTCCCTCCAGAGTGTTCATGGCCCGGCTGAGGGCTTCTTCTATGCTGGGGGCGGTCAGCCGTTCCTTGGTGACTATGTAGGCTATGATCTCGGTGTCGCTGGTGGAGTGGAAAATGGCCCCCGACAGCTCCAGCCCGCTCCTCAGCTCCGCCGCGTTGGACAGGTTGCCGTTGTGGGCCAGGGCCATACGGCCCTTTTGGTGGTTGACCTCTATGGGCTGGCAGTTGCTGCGGGCGGAAGCTCCCGTGGTGCCGTAGCGGGTGTGGGCTACGGCCATGGTGGCCTGAGGCATGTCGGGAGGCGCGGGAAACACCTCTCTCACCAGGCCCGTGTCCTTGCGGGACACGAATATGCCGTCGTCGTTCACCACGATGCCGCAGCTTTCCTGGCCTCTGTGCTGCAGGGAATACAGGCCGTAGTAGCACATAGAGGCCGCGTCTATGGGCTTGGGGGCTATGAGCCCGAACACCCCGCATTCTTCGTGGATACTCATTCTTTTCTGTCCTTTGCGCGTTCGGCGGCGGCGCCTATGAAGCCCTTAAACAGGGGATGGGGCCGGTTTGGCCGGCTCTTGAACTCGGGATGGAACTGCACGCCCAGATAAAAGGGCATATCACTGAGCTCCACGGTCTCCACCAGCCTGCCGTCCGGGGACAGGCCGCTGAGGGTCAGGCCCGCCTCTTCCAGGGTCTGGCGGTAATCGTTGTTGAACTCGTAGCGGTGGCGGTGTCTTTCGCTGATATTCCGGCTGCCGTAGCAGCGCTCCATCACGGTGCCGGGCTTGATGACGCAGGGATAGGCCCCCAGCCGCAGGGTGCCGCCCTTGTCCGTGTCCTCGGTCTGGCCGGGCATAAAGTCTATGACCTTGTGGGGGCAGTCGGGGTCAAACTCTCCGGAGTCCGCGTCCTTCAGCCCCGCCGCGTTGCGGGCAAACTCTATGACGGCTATCTGCATGCCCAGACAGATGCCGAAGAAGGGCACCCGTTTCTCCCGGGCGTATTTGGCGGACAGGACCATACCCTCGGTGCCTCTGCTGCCAAAGCCTCCCGGCACTATGATGCCGTCCATGCCTCCCAGCATCAGCTCGGCGGTGCAGGGAGTGATCTGCTCCGAGTCGATCCAGTTGATATTCACGTGGGCGTTGTGGTAGTAGCCGGCGTGGTGCAGGGCCTCCGCCACGGACAGATAGGCGTCGTGGAGCCCCACGTATTTGCCCACCAGCCCTATCTCCAGAGTGTTGGAGGAAGCGTAGTTCATGCGGTTCACCAGCTCCTTCCACTCGGTCAGGTCGGCGGGAGGCGCGTCTATGCCCAGCTCCCGGCAGACTATGTCGGAAAAGCGGCTGGCCTCCAGCATGAGCGGAGCCTCATAGAGGTTGGACAGGGTCATATTTTCTATCACCTGGTCCGGCTTCACGTTGCAAAAGAGGGCTATCTTTTTGAAGATGCTCTTTTCCAGAGGGCGGTCGCAGCGCAGGACTATGATGCTGGGCTTGATGCCCATGCCCTGCAGCTCCTTGACGCTGTGCTGGGTGGGCTTGGTCTTGTGCTCCTCGGAGCCGCTCAAAAACGGCACCAGGGTCACGTGGATGAACAGGCTGTTTTCCCTGCCCACTTCCAGGGATATCTGGCGCACGGCCTCGATGAAGGGCTGGGACTCTATGTCGCCGATGGTGCCCCCTATCTCGGTGATCACCACGTCGGCGGCGGTCTTTTTGCCCACGCTGTAGACGAACTCCTTGATCTCGTTGGTGATATGGGGTATCACCTGCACCGTGGAGCCCAGATATTCGCCGCTGCGCTCCTTGTTCAGCACGTTCCAATACACCTTGCCGCTGGTGAGGTTGGAAAACTTGTTCAGGTCCTCATCGATAAAGCGCTCGTAGTGCCCCAGGTCCAGGTCGGTCTCCGCCCCGTCCTCGGTGACGTACACCTCGCCGTGCTGAAAGGGACTCATGGTCCCCGGGTCCACGTTGATATAGGGGTCCAGCTTCTGCGCGGCCACCTTCAGGCCCCTGGTCTTCAGCAGTCTGCCCAGAGACGCCGCCGTGATACCCTTGCCCAGCCCGGAGACCACTCCTCCGGTCACAAAAATATATTTTGTCATAGCTCAGTCCTCTATTCCCATTCCACCGTTGCGGGAGGCTTGGATGATATGTCATACACTACTCTTGATATGCCCGGCACCTCGTTGGTGATGCGGCTGCTGGCCTTTTCCAGCGCCTCATAGGGCAGACGGCACCATTCGGCGGTCATAAAGTCGTCGGTGGCCACGGCCCTCAGGGCCGCTATATAGCCGTAGGTGCGGGAGTCCCCCATGACCCCCACGCTGCGGGAATCCGTCAGCACGGCAAAATACTGGCTGGGCTCCCGGCCCGGCAGGGCCGCCGCCACTTCTTCTCTGAAAATGGCGTCCGCATCCTGCAGCAGGGCCGCCTTTTCCGGGGTCACCTCCCCCAGTATCCTCACCGCCAGGCCCGGCCCCGGGAAGGGCTGCCGCCACACCAGTTCTTTGGGCAGGCCCAGCTCCTCGCCTACGGCCCGCACCTCGTCCTTGAAGAGGTCCCGCAGGGGCTCTATGATCCTGTCAAAGGACACCGCGTCCGGCAGGCCTCCCACGTTGTGGTGGCTCTTGATCACCGCCGAGGCCCCCTTGCCGCTCTCTATGACGTCGGGATAGATGGTGCCCTGCACCAGGGCGTGCACCCGGCCGATGCGGGCGGCCTGGGCCTCAAAGGCCCGGATAAATTCTTCGCCTATGATCTTGCGCTTGGCTTCCGGGTCCGTCACCCCCCGCAGCCTGGCAAAAAACACCTCTCCGGCGTTGACCCTGATGAGGTTGGCCCCCATATTGCGAAAGGTCTCTTCCACAAAGTCGCCCTCGTTCTTGCGCATGAGGCCGTGATCCACGAACACGCAGGTCAGGTCCGGCCCGATGGCTCTGTGCATGATGGCGGCGCACACCGAAGAGTCCACTCCTCCCGAGAGAGCCAGCAGAGCCTTGCGGCCCTTCAGCTCCCGGGCGTATTTTTCTATCTCCCGGCCGGCGTAGTCCAGGGCGCTCCAGTCCCCGCTGCAGCGGCAGACTCCGAAGAGAAAGGCCGCCAGTATCTCCCGGCCGTATTCGGTGTGGGTGACCTCGGGATGGAACTGCACCCCGTAGATCTGCCTGTCGGGGCATTCCAGGGCGGCGCAGGGACACACTGCCGTCCGGGCTGTGACCCTAAAGCCCTCCGGCGGGGCGGAAATGTAGTCCCGGTGGCTCATCCAGCACACGCTCTCGGGAGGGACCTCCCGGAAAAGGACGCTCTCCCCCGACACGGTGAGGGCGGTCTTGCCGTATTCTCCGGCGTTGTCGGCGGGAGACACCCGGCCTCCGGCGAGAAAGGAGAGCAGCTGGGCGCCGTAGCAGATGCCCAGCACCGGGATGCCCATGTCCAGTATCTCCCGGCCGCAGCGGGGAGAGGCGGGATCATACACGCTGTTCGGGCCTCCCGTCAGTATCACGCCCCTGTAGCCCTCCGCCCGTATGCCGGCGGGGGTCACCCGGTCGTATTGTTTGATCTCGGCATACACGCCCTGCTCCCGGACCCGCCGGGCTATGAGCATGTTGTATTGGCCGCCAAAATCCAGCACCAGTATCTTGTCCATCGGGCTCTTACTCCACCGTCACGGATTTGGCCAGATTTTTGGGCTTGTCTATGTCGCAGCCGTTGGCTCTGGCCACGTAATAGGCCAGCAGCTGCAGAGGCACTATCTCGATGGCCGCGGAGAAAATGGCGTCCACGTCGGGGATGAAGAGCAGGTCGTCGGCCACGGACAGTATCTTCTGATTGTGCCGGAAGGTCAGGGCCAGCACCTCGGCGCCCCGGCTCTTGACCTCCACAATGTTGCTCAGGGTCTTTTCCATGATGTAAGGATTGCAGCACAGGGTGATGACCGGCTGCCGGTCCTCTATGAGGGCGATGGTGCCGTGCTTCAGCTCCCCGGCGGCGTAGGCCTCGGAGTGCACGTAGGAGATCTCCTTCATCTTCAGAGCCCCCTCCAGAGCCACGGCGTAATCCGTGTTGCGCCCTATGAAAAAGAGAGCCTTGGCCCCGTGGTATTTCTCTGCCAGGGCTTCCACCGAGGGGTTCAGGTCGATGGCCTGCTGGATGCGGGAGGGTATCTGCCTCAGCTCGTCGGTGAAGGCCACTTCGCTGCCGAAGATATAGCCCATGATGCCGCCGAAATACACGGCCAGCATGTAGAGCACCGATATCTGGGTGGTGTAGCCCTTGGTGGTGGCCACGGCTATCTCGGGGCCCGCCCAGGTGTAGATGGTGCTGTCCGCCAGAGAAGCGATGGTGCTGCCCACCACGTTGACTATGGCGATGGTCCGGGCGCCCCGGGCCTTGCATTCCCGCAGGGCCGCTATGCTGTCCGCCGTCTCCCCGGACTGGCTGATGACTATGACCAGAGTGTGCTCGTCCATGAGGGGATCGCTGTAGCGCAGCTCGCTGGCCAGCTCCACCTCCACCGGGATGCGGCTCAGCCTCTCCAGAGCGTATTTGCCGGCGCAGCCCGCGTGATAGGCGGAGCCGCAGGCGGTGATCACTATCTTGCGGATGCTCTCCAGATCCTTGCGGGTGTAGCCCAGCTCTTCAAAAAAGATCCTGCCGTCCTTGATCCTGGGCTCGATGGTGGCCTTGGCCGCGGCGGGCTGCTCCATGATCTCCTTGAGCATAAAGTGCTCGTAGCCGCCCTTTTCCGCCGCCTGCACGTCCCAGGTGATACGCACGGGAGTCTTGTGCAGCTCCTGGCCGGTGACGTCAAAGACCCGCACCGCATCGCAGGAGAGCTCGGCGAACTCGCCGTCCTCCAGGTATATCATGTTGCGGGTCTGATTGACCAGCGCCGTCACGTCGGAAGCAAAGTAGTTTTCCTCCACGCCGATGCCCAGAATGAGAGGGCTGGCCTCTCTGGCGGCGTAGATACGGCCCGGGTCCTCGGTGCACAGCACGCCCAGGGCGTAGGAGCCGTGGAGCCGGTTGGTGGTCTTGATGAGAGCCTCCCGCATGTTGCCGGAGTAATATTTTTCTATGAGATGGACGATGACCTCCGTGTCCGTCTCGCTCTCGAAGCGGTAGCCGGACTCTGTGAGCTCGTCCCGCAGGGCCTGAAAGTTTTCGATGATGCCGTTGTGCACCACGGCAAAGCGGCCGTCGTTGCTGAGATGGGGATGGGCGTTTTCTTCCGTGGGGGCGCCGTGGGTGGCCCAGCGGGTGTGGCCTATGCCGCTGCTGCCCGGAGTCTTTTTGCCGTCGTCGGTCTCCTCGCACAGATTGGCTATACGGCCCGTCACCTTGTTGACGGAGATGTCCCGCCCGTTCATTACGGCTATGCCGGCAGAGTCATAGCCCCGGTACTCCAGCTTTTTCAGTCCTTCCAGCAAAATGGGGGCCGCGCTCCGCGAGCCCGTAAATCCTACTATTCCGCACATATGTCACTCCTGAAATATACAGTCCGGCAGACGCTCCGGACAAAAAAGAAAAGGGCAGGTCTCTCACGTCAGACCTGCCGTTCGTTCGCTGTTGTCGCCCGCTTTGTCAAGGTTCTGCGAGCCGGCAGCCGCCGGCAAAACCCCCGCAAACGCGGCGCAAAAAGGGCGCCCATTCGGTAAATATTACGTAAAATATTATACCAAAAAACCGCCGCCGCCGTCAATAGGACGCCGGGGCCCCCGGGGGGAAAAACTGCGCCCGGGAAAGCGTTTTTTTATGGAGCGGCGTCCTCACTCTCCGGCGCCCTCCCGGCGGATGCGCCGGCGGTCAATAAAAACGTCATCTCGGCGCCACCCCGCGTCATCCCGGCGGGAATGGTGTCCGGCGGTCAATAAAGACGTCATCTCGACGGTTTTGACGTCAGGCAAAACCGGTAAGAGATCTCCTGAAACGGAAGGACACACCCGGGCAACGCGCTAAGCCCACCGCCGGAGAAGGCATACGGGGGGGGGCCGTACCGCGGGGCAAGGAAAACCGTCATCCCGGCCAAAACGGCAATATGTCAAACGCCACCGGCGTTTGGCCGTTTTGGGGAAGGGATCTCGGGCGGGACCCGTTTGCCCGTTCCTTGCTCCGGCAGAGCCGGAGA
>JAFZNQ010000065.1 GCA_017552965.1 Abditibacteriota bacterium
CATCGCTCACAGAGATCAACATACCCGGCGGGGTCACGCAGATAGGAGCCGACGCGTTTCGCGAATGTTCATCGCTCACTGCCATACACATACCCGACGGGGTCACGCAGATCGGAAACGACGCGTTTCGCGAATGTTCATCGCTCACAGAAATCAACATACCCGACGGCGTCACGCAGATAGGAGCCGACGCGTTTCGCGAATGTTCATCGCTCACAGAGATCAATATACCCAACGGCGTCACGCAGATAGAAGCCGGCGCGTTTGACGGCTGCTCATCGCTCACAGAGATCAACATACCTGGCGGCGTCACGCAGATAGGAGAATGGGCATTTTACGGCTGTTCATCCCTCACGCATATCGATGTGCCCGAGAGCATCACTTATATCGGGCATCACGCCTTTGCAAACGTTCCCGGAGTTGCTTTTGAGCTGCAAATATCAGAAGGCGGAACACTCACCGGCTTCTGCGGAACCTGCCCCTCCATCGTATATTTACCCGACGGGGTCACGCAGATCGGAAACTACGCGTTTTACGGCTGCTCATCGCTCACAGAGATCAACATACCCGGCGGGGTCACGCAGATAGGAGCCGACGCGTTTCGCGAATGTTCATCGCTCACAGAGATCAACATACCCGACAGCGTCACGCAGATAGGAGACGAAGCGTTTGACAGCTGTGAGCAGTTGGCAATAGTCACCGACAGCCCCGTTGCCAGGGACTTTGCGGCAAAGGCAGGCATACCCTGTAAGAGACCTGGAGAATAGACCCGGAGCCCACGACTGAAAAGCAAGATTGTGATGCCTCTCCGGCGGAGAAACAGAAAAAGGACATGATAAGAATATGCGGAATATAATATGGAACATTATCGGCAACGAGAACAACGAAGACTACCGGTATAGAACAGGACATAATTGGTATGTGGGGATCATGCTGTTGGTGATCCTGGCGAGCATCGTCCCGGCACTGTGGAGCGGTAGCGCGCTCCCCGGCTGGATGAGGTTTCTCGAGATAGGATGCGGCTTCATCTTTATCGCAGATTATCTGGCGCGCTGGAGCATAGCGGACCGGCTGTACAAAGGCGCGAGGATATGGGGACGAATGCCGATGGACAGATATTGGGGTTGGAAGTATCTCATAGCCCCTATGGCCCTTATTGACCTGCTGAGCATCCTGCCCATATTCATTCCTGCCAGGTGGATGAGCTCTGTCAAACTCTTCAGATTTATCGCTATGGGTATGAGAATGCTGAGGACCCTTAAGCTTTTTGCGTTCGTCGAAGGTGTCGAAAGCATCGGCTACGCTATCAGGAAGTCCTGGCAGCAGATGGCAGGCATATTGATCATATTGATTTTTGCGCTCTTTGTCAGCTCCCTGGTCATTACTCTCATAGACCCCAACGGATACAGAGGATGGCAAGCCATATATCAGGCGCTGGCGTCATTTACCACCATAAGGGATGTGGATCCCCCCAACCAAAAACTGAGGCTGGTCAGCGCTTTCACCGCACTGATAGGCGTGGGCATGGTGGCTCTTCCCGCCGGTATCCTGACATCGGTGTATATGAGCTACAACGAATTACAAAAGACTCTGCAAGAGACACATGACCTGCTTAATGACGCCAACCGCAAGCTCAATGATGAATCAAATCAAAAAAGGATCGACAGGACATACGCGCTTTACCGCAGTATCGACGACACCCTCAGGCAACCCGGGACACTGAGAAGCCAACTGGATGAATACATAGAGCAACGGAAAGCCCTGCAAGAGGAAACGAACAGCCTGAGGGCCCGAAGACCCACCATCACCAATGAGCGCGACCGCAAGGATCCCGGCAGCAATGCAGATGAGGACTCCATCAAAAGGCAGGCCGACACGCTCAAGGGAGATGTGATCAGGCTGACTGCAGAGGTGGACAAGCTATGGAACAGGGCCGAGAGCAGCCGGACAGGCGCCGAAGATGCCGAGACAAGATATTTGTCAGAGACCAGCTCCGAAGAACCTGAGGCGATCCCCGCGCCAGATGAAGACAGCAGGTTTCAGGATGACGGCAGGGGCATTGGCCGCGGAGAAATATCCGAAGACGAAGATCTTCGTCTCCGATTTATGGACGAGCAACGTTACTCTGACTACAGTGATACGTTTTTTGACGACTTTGATCCCAAAGACTTCACTGTCCTCGGGGACTACACCAGGCATCTTCTTGCAGACGGCATAAACATCAAGCAATACGTATTAACATACACGGCCATCCTGTACACCGTTCTTACAAACCATGAGCGTACCCAAGGCGGAGCCGCACCCTCGCTGGAATCCGCCGGCGCTTTTGCAGAAACGGCAAGCCTCGGCCCATCCGTCAGCGAAATACTCACCGACACCCTGTCGGAGCATTGGGCTGTTGTCGTAGCGGCGTGCCAACATTTTACATCAGAGAAGCGTATGCAACAGGCGGAAAAAGAGCTTGACCGGATCTTGCGTAACGTAAGCTCGAACGATCTTTTTGGGACAGCCGCCGCGGCACTGATGGATATTTCCGCCGAGGACACGGTGTTGGACTGCACGGGCTTCTGCGACACTTTTTTGTATTTCGCCTCGCAGGGTTCTGACCGGCTCTACGGCATTGAGCCCGACGTGGCTCTGAGGGCGATCCAGATCCTGGTCAATGACATCAGCGGGATAGATGTACAGCCAGCGGAATACGCCGACTTTTCGGGCATAGGCAAAACAGAGCCGTTACACAGCTATTCCCGCATATATCTCGACAGCCTTGAACTCAGAAACTACAGGCTGGCACACAAAAAGAACGTCAAAGAACACGGCTACGTATGGGGCGCCGCCCTTGATGCTACTGATATACTCGAAAAGGACGGCATCGCGGCAATATACACCTTTAATGATGCCGTAACCGATACCGACAGGGAGACCATGATCGCCCGTCAGGCTTTTGTGGAAAGGGGTAATATCACCGCCGTGATTATGATGGAGCAGAATTATCTGCTGCTCACACAAAAAGGCTACAAGGGGGGGATCAGGCTGATTGATGCCGACGACTGTATGCTCCGGGAAAAAGAAAGCCAATACGGCGGACTGACCAATGAAAGTATACAAAAGATAGAGCGCACCCTAAGAGAAGCAAGAGAGGTGCCCCTTGAGGAAATAGCAGCAAATAAATGGAAGTTGGACCCCTGGGACTACAGGACCACAGAAACGACTCCCTTCGGCGAATTGGCCGAGGAGATCACTGGCGCTAACTACGAAGACCTCGACGATGCCGACGACAAGGCCCCTGACATTATCGACGAAGAAGACCTTGAAGACATCGGAGATGAAGATTTTGACGTCATCGACGCAGAAGATATTGATGACCTCGATGAAGAAGACCTCGAGGATCCCGACGATTTGACGGACGAAGAAGACATTGACGACATCGATGACGAAGATATTGAGGACATAGACGAAGCCGTCGAAGAGGATGACGGCGCATGGTCCGGAGGCGCGGCTGCCGCTGCCGCGCAAGCCGCCCCCGACACGCAGGAGCCGGCCGCCTGTTATAGGTGGAATGGCCGAATCAGCTATGGCATAGACGACATTTCCCTCACCAGCCCGAGATATATCGCCAAAGAGGATTTGGAGCAGCTGACCGAGACCCCCCCGAGCGCAGTCAGGGCAAAGGGCGCAGTCATTCTCTGTGATGACACAGACGGGACAGCGGCCATGATCGACTGCCTGCGGGAACACGACTGGCTGGCAATCCCCAACAACGTCCGGGCCTGGCGGATAAGAAGAGAAAACGGCAATTACATCATAGACCCCTGGTATCTGCTGAAGCAGCTCAACACGCAGTATAGATACAAAGGCAAAAACCGCTTCTCCCGGGGCTATGCCGTGCCCAGGCTCTTCTTCCGCAACAGAGAACGCGCAATAGGACGGCACTACAGAGAGTTGGCTGTAGAGCATGCTGCCACCGCCAGAAGAGCGAGAGAATGCGCGATCCGCATACAAACAAAGGTGCAATAAAATGGCTATAAAAACTACAAGTAATGTCGAAGAATTGTGGGACGACCTCAGGAATCTCCTGGATATGATCATCGACAACTCCGGCTGGGCTTACAAGGTGTTCTGCGCCGTGATGTATACGGCGTTCAGATACACGGAATACATGCGCAGCCTGCCGGAGTCCGAGCAGAAAAAACAGAAATACGAATTGCTGAGCTCCGCTGACAGGTTCATCGCAGACGAAGAAATACGTATCGACCCAAAGCTGATATCCGAGTTGAAAAGATATCTCTCCGATTACTGGGGCATCGCCCAAAAGATATGCCTGACCGCCCTTGAAGAGAAAAAGAAAAACATTTTCCCAGATTCTGAAATGCAGATGGATCTTGACTGCAACGTAAACGAGTATATCGAATTTGAAGAAGACTCAATGGGCGGATTGCTGGAAGCGCTGTTCGCAGCGGGGATTTTAAACATAGGCGAGGACGCCTCCGTAATCGACTGCACCGATATCCGCAGCGATTTCCTGAAAGCAGCGGTCCAACACACCAAAAAGCTGTCGACAATAATGCCCGATGCCGGCATGGAATTCGTTTACAAACTACTGAACGACGTTCGCTACAGAGGTTGCTCTGTAAAGCTGTATGACAGAGTGATCACCGAGCTTCCCCCCAACAAGATGCCCGGTTTTGACGCGCTGTTTTTTGACTACAACGAATTCCGCAACAACCCGGACAAATACCAAAAAGGAGATATACCAACAGCAAAGCTCCCGGCCATGCTCACAGACAATGGAAAGGGCATAATAAAAGTATCACCTGAGTGGCTGTCCCAATGCAGAGGCGACCGGAGAACCGACAGGGAAGATCTCATCAGGACAGGCGCTGTCCGGGCAGTGGTCAAGTTGCACAACAACTATTTTGTGCTGCTGAAAAAAAATCATACTGGCAAGATCAGATTTTTGAACATCCCGAATTGCTTCACCGGCGAAGAAAGGGCTGTTCTTGAAGAAAATGGGCTCCTGATTGACGAATTGGAAAAGTATCCGGAGATAAAAAGGCTCATCGAAGACAAGATCGCGTTGGTCACAGAGAGCCTGAAGGGCAAAGAAGCTGCCATAGGCAGGGCAAGAGATATCTCTCTGGGAGAAATAGAGCGAAACGACTTCCGCCTCATTACCCGGGATTACATGACTCCCGGGACCAGGATCCTCGGATCCCTGATCAACAGGATCGACTGCGCTGTGTATTTCGACGAAATAGCGGATCTTGTCACTTCGGAAGATACAGGCATATTCTATCTCAACACGAGAGGGATCACCGACGGTGTCATAGACAGAGACAGCGTTTTCCGCCTCAGGGAAGTCCCGGAAGAGTTCAAGGTCAAACAGGTTCGCAAGGGAGACCTTTTGAAGATCCAAAAAGAAAGTTGGACAAAGGATGAAAAAAGCTATTTTTGCGCTATCGCAGACTGCATCGAAGAAGGAGAAACTTGGGTGACCTCCTCCGATGTCACAGTGTACCGCATTACAGGAAAGATCGACCCTTGGTATCTGCTGAAAATGATAGACGAATCCTCTGTGGAATCCGATTTTCATGACATCCGCATCCCCGCGCAGGTCAACGCCGAAGGAAAGCCGGACCCCGATAAAGAAAATGAGATCGGTGAGAAATTTCACCAGCGGGTCGAAGAATACAACCAAGCCATTAGAGATTGCAAAAGGCTGGAGCGGCAGATGAAGTCGGACCTTTGGACCTGATTGAATATTACAAAAGGAGAGCCAACATATGGATCGTAATTTTAGGGATAAGATTTATGATATCGTCGCCAACGACAAAGACGACAACCAATGGCGTTTATGGAATATAGTATATGAAATAATCCTGCTGATCATAATCATCCTGAGCTTCATTCCGGTTTGCCACAGCGGCAATATGCCTGATTGGATGCGCTGGATGGAAATCTTGTGCTGTGTTCTTTTCATGATAGACTATTTTTTGCGATGGATAATTGCAGACAGGTTATATCCACAGGGGAGAAGAATATGGCTATGGGGGCGAGTAGCTAACCCGTTCCGCTTATATCCTATTACGCCGATGGCGATCTTTGATATACTGAGCATCCTGCCCATATTACCGTTCATCCCGGCAACATGGGGAATAGCAAGGTTTTCAAGAATCTTCAGGTTTTTCAGGTTGCTGAAGCTCTTCAGATATGCCTCCGGGCTGCAAACCCTGCTGGACGTGGTTGTGAGAAGCTGGGGTCAGCTGATAGCAGTACTCATCCTATTGGCCTTTTGGCTGTTAACCAGCGCATTCTTCTTCAACGTCTTCGATTCCAACCACTTCGGCTGGAAAATGGCTTTGTATCAATCGGTGCTATCTTTTACGACTCTCAAGGACGTTGAGACCGGCAACTTTATAGTCAAGGTACTGAGCTGCATCAGCGCCGTTTTGGGTATAACTCTCGTTGCCCTGCCTACCGGTATCGTGACCTCCGTATATATGAGACTGCGTGAAATGGACAGGAGGATCGAGGAAATAGAAGCGACACTCATAGTTATGAATAAAGACCTTACGCCGCAATATGATGAACTGACCGGCAAATATCACAGAAACAGGGATTTGCCAAACCCGGAAACTATCCGAACGGCAATAGACGATCATCAACATGAATTAAGTGAAATCAAGAAAAATAGACACAACAGAGAAGTCAATGACAATATCCTCAGAGCAAACATCGAAACGCTCCACAGCCAAGTCAGCGATACAAGCGATGACCTTGCAAGATTAAGAAAACAGAGCGCCAACTCGGATGAAATTGCGTCTGTATATCGTGCGCGATTCAATCCGGAACCAAGAGCAATTCAACGATTCCGACAAAACGAAAAAGAAGAGCCAAGCGACGAAGAAAAAATCTATCGTGTTTTCAGGAGGCTTTTAGGGGATCTGGCACAAGATCAGGAGGAAAACAATGAGGCGGAGAATTAGGAGCCGAAACAGTGAAGAAGACCTCGAAAACAGCATAAATGTTTACGAAGCTATTTTATATACATATTTTATTTATAGGAAACAGGAACAAAAGCCTTCTTTGGAATCCGCTGACAGCTTTTTCGAAACAGCAGAAATAGCACCTTCTGTAAAACCGGGTCTGAAAAAACTGATGAAGCCATACTGGAAAGATGCAACAAAGGTCTTCAAAAATCCTCCCAAATGGGAAGAATGCCAACATACCATCAATGATTTTGATGAAATAAACAATGGGTCTTGGAGAAGACGACGCGACGACATAGAAATATCTGCTGCTGCAAAACTGCTGGAAATCACAGAAGAAGATGAAGTATTGGACCTTTCAGAAATACGAAGCAGTTTTCTCGAGGAAGCAGGAAAAAGCACCCGCAGACTCAGCGGCATGGCAGACGCCGAAAGACCCGAGCGCTGGCTTCCGGACGCTCTCCTGAACGAACGGGACGATCTGCCTGTAGAAATACTCGCTGAGGACAAACCTCCAAAAAACAGGTATTTTTCAAAGATTTTTAATGACAGAGCAAACTGGACAGATCTGGAAGCCAATATAATCAGGCTGCTCTCGGAAAACGGCAAAGCAGTTGTCATAGCAAGTGCCGACGATTTATCGGACAGCGGATGGCAGAGCGAAGCCATCGAGCGTGAAGTATTTATCAAAAAAGGATACATCGAGGCCGTCGTCAGGCTGGACAGCGATTATCTCATATTGCTTAGTAAGGAGCACACAGAAGGCATTATATTTGTTGACGCTACCGATCTCATTGTGGAAAACGAAGACGACGACATCCTGACCGACGAAGTGATGATCGAAATCAAAAACAGGCTCTCAGCAGCAGATACAGTGCCGCTCTCGAGGATCGGAAACAACGAATGGCGCCTTCTCCCTTGGGATTACAAATACTCCGAATATGACATCTTTCTTCAGCTCACCGACAAGATAGGCGGCAACGAAGACATCAACGATGACGATGAAGAAGAGAAAAGAATAAAGGAATTTTTTACCGACCTGGAAACGGGGATATATTATCTGGAACGCCTCCCAAGGGACGCTGTCGATAAGGCATCCCTGCCCCGACTCCGCGAGATCCCGGAAAAAGTAACGATATGCCGGAATTGGGATATCATAGAAGGAAGAAGGACTGCAGAGATTATAGATTGGCTTGAAGAGAATGAAACGCTTATCGTAAAGCGGGATTTAGACGTTTACCGCATTACAGAAGATATAGACCCCTGGTATCTGCAAAAAATGATCGATATCGGCGAACACGGTGACAGCCTTTCCGAGATGAGGATACCCAGGCTATCCCGTGAAGACGAAGAACGGATAGGAGAAGAATACAGGGAACTCGATACTGCACTTAAAGACGCCGAAGAAAAAGAAGAAGCTCTGCTCCTCGAACGGCAGGAAAGCCTCAGGCAAAACCATGAAGTCAGACCATCGGAAATACACGACGATATCACTTCGAAATCATTACCGAAGAAGTCTGAGCAATGACTATTAAAAGGCATGCCAAAACCGGCAATCAGCAAAGAAATACAGTGGGTGCAATTCTGCTTTATACAAGCAAACTCTATCATCAACAAGCGACTACAGGAGTCATTTCATGAGAAGACGAAGAAGAAGAATTGGCAGAAGACGTTTCAGCGATCTGGATCCCTGGGATATCGAAAGAACTCTTCAGGATTATATCAATGAAGAAGAGGCAAAAAGAGTATATACAGCTATCCTTTTTGCAGTAATCAAATATAGTGAAAGAGAAGAAAAACTGGAGCTTGACTCTGTGGACACGTTCACCAGCTCTTTTGTCTCAAAAGGCAGAATGAGCGAAGAATTGGGGATCCAGCTTAAAACTCATCTCTCCGACTTTTGGGGGCTCGCCCAAAAAGCAATTCTTACCTTCACTAAAATCGACGAGCTCAAGCAGGAATTTTTGTTCCCGGCATTTGATGACTATCAGGACATAGAGCTTGATGACAAAGACAAGCTGAGAGGCGTTATTGCCGCAGAGATGCTGGATATCAGCGAAAAAGACACCGTTCTGGACTGCACAAGGATACGCAGCGGCTTTTTGAAATCGGCAGACAAAGCCATTAAGGCTAAGGGAATGCCTGACAATCAGGATGCATTGCCTCTTTCCGGGCTGATACTTGATCAGGCTAATAAGATCACCTACGAAATAGCCAACAATCTCAAGCTTGATGGCTATGAAGCTGCGCCGATCATAGGAAACATTGTGGAATCCGGCAACGTTGGAAAGCAGTTTGCCAAAGTATTCCTTGACGCTGCCGACTTGTTACGAGAAAAAAGCTGGGCCAGCAGCCGAGATGATGATACAGACGATTCCTGGATATGGGACGCTGTAGATAACACTACAAAACTGTTGCAGAACAACGGAAAGGCGGCAATCTGCCTGGATGAAAGATCTTTAGTAAGTGAAGACTCCGCATACGTGAAGAACAGAGGCGATCTTGTAGAAAAGAAACAAGTCAGCGCCGTTTTGCAGATGGATCGCTTTTACCTGCTGATGCTGAGCTCACAGCCAGTAGAAAAAATAAGTTTCCTTGATGTGTCGGATATCGTAAAGAAGGCCCATGAAGAGGAAAGGGACCTGACTGACGAAGACATCAATGAGATAAAAAACATGCTCCACGATCAGGCAGCTATCGTATCGGTGGAAGAGGTAAAAAACAACCGATATCGTCTTCTTCCATGGGATTACATTTATTCCGCGAACAATGTCCTCAGCGACATAGCAGACAGGCTGTTCGGGTATGAGGGCGACGACATCAGCGACCTGTTTACCCGGGAAGACACAGGCGTTTATTATCTCCGCCGAAGTAGTGTCATTGACAAAAACAACCTGCCCCGGCTGAAAGATGTCCCCAAAGGCGCCAACAAGATCCGCAACGGAGATATTGTCGGCTCTACGGTCATAGACTTCCTTGAGGGTGACGAGTGTCTGGTGGCGGATGCTTCCGTGAATGCCTGTCGGGTCAAAAAAGAAGACGGCAACAATGTCATTGACCCTTGGTATCTGCTGAAAATGATTGAAGCAGGCAGGCACGGAGACAATTTCATGGACATGCGGATCCCCAGAGAAACTGCCGAGAAAGAGAGCGAGATAGGAGAAGCATACAAAAGGATCGTTGTGGATTGGCAAAACGCCGTCCGAAGGCGCAAAGAACTGGAGAAAAAACTGAAGGACACCCTCAGGCGGTAAGGACTATCGCGGAGATAATAGGTGTTCACTGCCCAAGCGCAGGCCCCGAAAACAGAGGCGGTTCTTCATCTTCTCCCCGGGGAAGAAGAAAAAAGATATTATGTATTTCAAGGGCGGGCGGTCGAGCAGACCCTCCATGAGTTCAGGAGCGGTATCTTCAGGCGCGTCTTCAAAGTGTAAACAGATCAAAGGAAAGAACCATGAACAACATCGGCAGCACAATCACCTTCGGTAAATACAAGGGTACCCGTATAGTCTGGCGCATTCTGGATGAACGGGACGGACGGCAGCTGCTTCTGAGCGAATACTGCCTGGACAGCAAGCCCTTTAACAACAGGGACATGGACGCCGTATGGGCAGGCTGTTCCCTGAGAAAGTGGCTGAACAACGAGTTTTTCAGCCAGGCCTTTTATGCCTCGGAAAAGGGCGTTTATGCGAAACACTTGTTACTAACAAGGATACCGAGTACGGCAACGGAAAAAGCAGAGACACACGGGACAGGATCTTTGCCTTGAGCAGAGGCGAAGCCGAAGCTTATTTTACCGGCGACACCCAGAGGGTCTGCAAGCCGGCAACGTCCGCACTGAGCGCCGGCGCGCTGACAAACATAGACGTTTGCTGTTGCTGGTGGCTCAGGTCTCCAGGCGATAATAACCGTAACGCCGCATATATATCCGACAGCAACGACCTTCACGCCTATGGACAATACGCGGAAGTGGCTTACGCCGTGCGCCCTGCCCTTTGGATACAGCTATGAAATACAGACGTCATTACTAAAAAGGAGCTAACAAATGAAGAAATGCCCCGAATGCAGAGTCGAATATAAGGATGATAGCATGAGCGAATGCCCAGTCTGTCACGCCCATCTGGAAACCGTCGGCAACAGCGCTTCGCGCTACGCGGGCGATCATGAAAACGAGACGGAACCGGCATACTCCACCAAAAGTCTTTCGATCGACGAAAAAGAAAACAAACGGCGAATCAAAATTGCTGAGCGGGAAAAGAACAAGAACAAAATATTATTGTCTGGGCTGCTTATCATTATAGTAGTTAGTACCACCATCCTGACGGCTTATCTCAACAGTCCCGGATATAAAGCGCGCAAGTTCATAGAACAGGGCGACCTTTTAGGCGCGGCTCAGCTGTATTCCGAACGCGGAATGAAAAACAAGGCAGGAGAGATTTGGCTTTCACTAGGAAAGACCGCAAAGAGAGAAAAGCAGTATGAAAAAGCCATAGGCTATTTTAAGAACGCAGGTGACTATCCCGGAGCCGAGGATGAAATAAAGGAGTGCAATTATCTTATTGCCTGCGGAAAGGTCGCAGTCAAGGACTTTGCCTCCGCCCGGACGATGTTCAGGAACATGGGCGACTACAGAGACAGCGGCAAAAAGTATATGCGAATCGCCTTCAGGGGGATAAAAAAGGGTTCTGTGGTCCAGTTTGGCACCTATCAGCAAAAAACCGACAGCGACACCTATGGACCGGAGCCCATTGAGTGGATAGTGTTGGCGATAAAGGCAAACAAGGCGCTGCTCCTGAGTAGATACGCCTTGGAATACCGGCAATACAACTCAGAAAAGGAAGCCGTCACTTGGGAAGACTGCTCCATGAGAGACTGGCTCAACGATGAGTTTTACAACACTGCCTTTAACGAAACAGAGAAAAAATACATCAGCCTGAGTTATTCCGTGACCCCCGGCAACGCCAAATACAAGACCTACGGTGGCAAACCGGTGCAGGACCAAGTGTTTTTGCTATCCTTTGAAGAGGCAAAGCAATACCTGCCTACTCCAGCCAACCGTCTTTGCAAGCCCACGGAATACGCCGCCAAGCGCAACGTGGACATCAACCAAAGGGGCACCTGTCCCTGGTGGCTCCGGACTCCCGGAGCTCCCTCGGTAGCCCAGGAGCCCGGAAACGCGGTGGACAGCGCCATGTTTGTGGATATATTGGGCACCGTCATTGTGGAAGGTTGTTTCGTCAACAGCTCCGACCAAAACGGCAACGTGGGCGACCTGGGAACAGCCCGGCCCGCAATATGGGTGCTGATAAACTATTGATCATGATTCGTGGAAAAGAATAAAATGGCCAAAACCAATTATTACCAGCTTTTGGAGATCCTTCCTTACGGGCACGAGGCGGATGATATGAACACTATAAACGCCGCCATCGCCCGATGGGAACAAAAAGAACGCATAAGATCCACCGACGACGAGGATAGAGAAACGCTACAGCATTTGAAAGACGACATCACCGCATGTATGTCTGACACACGCCGGCGAAAGGCCGAAGCACGGGAGTGCCGCGAAAGGGCGATATCCATCACCAGGTTTTTACACGATATCACCACTATCACTGAGGGAGCGAAATGTCCCCGCTGCCACAAAACCAATGCGCCGGGGGACGAGCGTTGCAGTTGCGGCTTTGACCTTGTTGCCTCGCGTCACTTCGATTATTACGTGGATAAGGCAAAAAACGCCTTGGGATACAAAAACATCACCGAGGCAGAACAGCTTATCATCGCCGCCAGGGATGCTGACCCCGCAAGGAAAAAGGAACTGGCAGGACCGGAGCATCAGCTGGAGCAGATTAGATACGAATACGACGGATATGTCAAACAAATCTCGGAGCTTCTTGCAGAGGGCTTTTATCGACAGGCGGATCAGCTCATTGAAAAGCTGCGGACCGAAGTTCCTGCTTTTGATTTTGAAACCCAACACCAAACAATACGACGAGAGATCAGAAGGGCCTCCGACACGCTGGCCGCTGCCGCTGGAAGGTCCGGCACAGAAATGGCAAACGCCTGTTATGACGTGTTGCAGACAATAAAGGATTACGGACCGGCAAAAGATATACTCGCCACCCTTCAGCCTCAGGCGCCAAATGGCCTGCGGGGCTCCGCCGAACACGCCGGGAACAATATGGTATACCGTCTATCATGGCAAGGCACCGCCGAGAAGGGGGTCAGCTATACCGTGATCAGGAAAGAGGGCGGCGAACCTGCAGGCCCCAGTGACGGCAAGCCGGTCGCGGAGAACATCGGCGTTTGCGAGACTTCAGACCCTGATTTTGCCTCGGGAACATTATTTTATTACGCTGTATTTGCCCGCCGCTTTGATGGCAGATATTCAAAACCTTGTATTGTGAAGGCAATAGATTTCACCTCACCCACATACGACATTAGACCCGGCAATGGCAAGTGCGGATTTGTGTGGAATACCCCCACCGGGGCGCAGGGCATCAGGATCCAGCGACGGAAGGAAAACGGTGCATGGGAGGAAGTTGCTCGATACGCCCACCCTCCTTTTGAAGACATAGGGCTGGTAAACGGCTGCCGGTACGAATACAAGCTCAACTGTGATTATAAAAACGGAAGGAGTGAGCCAAAGCATTTCACCGTGGTCCCCGCTCCTCTTCCTGATATGCTTGAGAGCGTAACTGCGGAAATACGCGACGCCATGGCAACAATCCGCTGGAAGCCTGCGGGCAGCAACAACAATGCCGTAAAGATCAAACGCATTGAAAACGAAGGCCTGAACATGCAGCTTTCGCTGCCTTTGGCAGTAAAAACCGGCGATATTCCCTCTTTGCTGGGCGGAGGGAATATAGTTGCCGAGGGGCAAAGCAAGGACGGCATAATAGAGTTTCCCATCACCGACTTCGGCGTTTACCATTACGCAGCATTATCCGAGTCCGGCTCTAACAGCATTATTTGCGGCAGGATCCGGATCGTCAACGTAGAGGATATCGGGATAGACGAGCAAAGAACAAGCTTCAGGCACGGAGAATTGCAGATCTATCTGAACAGGATCCCCGACGGTATCAGCAGACTCCATTATGAAATAAGGCAAGACAGCAAGCTCAAAAAACGTGACAAAAACGATTTTACAGTGCCGGATTACCGATTTGAAGGCAGAATTACTGTCAGAGGGCTTGACCCCGGCGATTATTCCGTACGGGTCTACGGAAGCTATATAAAGGAAAAGTTGCAGATAAAAACCGAAGGAAAAACCTTTAAAATATCAATAAACAGTTAATCAAACGGCGTCTGCTATCGGACAAAAACACTGACCGGCAAGAAAGCAGGCAAACATACAATACCTTGCGCAGATGGACTGACGCTTCCCGGAGGTCAATAATGAGTAATACAGTAGTGTGTCCCAACTGTCTCAAAAAGCTGAGCTTTGGAGACGTGATATTTGAATGCGGCAACAGAGACCGCAGCAAAGAGCTTACCTGCAGCTATTATCCACGGGGAAAAAACGGGGAAATAGATATGAAAGAAATGATCGACATGCAGGCCGTGCCCTGGATATGGCAGATCCCGGGTAAAAAGATACCAAAATGCCCCAAATGCCACGAGCCGGTCAGAATCATAAAGTGCAGGCATTGCAAAGAAGAACTGCCGTTCGGTATTTTTGACTGCGACAAAAGATTTCGCTTCGGCGTGTTCGGGACCACAGGCTCGGGTAAAACCACTTTTCTGACCATGATGCTGATGATGTTTCCCAAGCTGACTGGCATGCTCATTGAGGGCTGGGACAAGGAACACTTTAAGAAATATACAGAGAACAAAAACCAAATACAGGACGGAAGAGTCGTGGAGGCTACCAGATCGGGTCTGGACAAGCCATGGCTGTGCCTGTTAAGGGATAGAGTCTCAAAAGGCGGTAAGACACCGTTGTATTCCATGATGGTGTTTGATTCCTCCGGCCACGACAGCGAAAACGTGACAGACACCGTAAAAACTATGCTGAAGGGTGTGAACAGCCTGGTCATATTGTTTGATCCTCTGACACTGCCTTCAGTCAGAGAAGAGCTTGTTTATCAAAAAGAAACGGCGGAAGAAGCAGAGCAAATGGAGAAAAGGATCAATCGTTCCAGAGGCGGCACCGCCGCGGGTTCCGGGGATGTCTGCAACATGGTGGCAGAATTCGCCAATTACATCAGAAGCTGCTTCGGCTACAGAAGAAACGAGCAGATAGACAGAGACGTGGCAGTGGTGTTCACCAAATTCGACCTGATCAGGGACATGTTTCCGGAAGGCTCCAAAGCAGCCAAACCCAAATCATATACGGAAAAAGATGGGTCGGTGTATTTCGACGAAGAAGAAGCCGACACGGTAAGCCGTGAGATAGAAGATTGGCTTCGGGAAAAGGGCGAAAACGAGTTTCTCAGCGTCATCAAAACCAATTTCAAGGAAGACAGGCTGAAGTTCTTTGCGGTATCGAGCCTGGGCCACGCGCCCGATGACCAGCGAAAGATAGGCAAGCCCCATCCTCACAGGGTATTGGATCCGTTTATCTGGATGCTGTGGCTGGAAGGCGTGATAAAGAGCAAGCCCGGCAGCAACAAAGGCAGATGACTATGGAACAACTCATATATACCAGAAGCTTTCCACACGTATCCCTGGCCGACGGGCACATAGAATATCAGGAGGAGTTCGGCTTCGCCGCGGTCAGCAAAAACGCGGTGGGCATGCTCCCCCCGGACACGATGCCGCTGTTTGAGCGTATCATCCAGACCAAGAGCTTTGTCCGCGAGGGAGCGCGCGCTTATGAATACGTGAAGCTGGGCAACGATCTTTGCTTCCTGATCCACGAATACGCCAGGCCGCTGTGCCTCACCCCACGGAAAAACGGAATGGCGCACAGGCCCGGCAACTTCATCAAGCAATGCCTGGCAGGGAAACCGGGGGGCTATCCGGCAGAGTGGTTCGGGGCCCGGAACTGGGATGCCTGGCAAAAGGACGAAAACAGCTATTATTTGGATGACGCTCCCGATTCCCTCGATTATCTTCCGCAGGTAAGCGACACTCCCTCAGACTGCGGCCTGACCCGGGATCCGGTATATGACTTTATATCTCGTGGCAGAGAGCAGGCCCTCAGGGCTGCCGTAAACTTTGTGATAAAAGAGCTGGGCAAACCAGCCGGAGACCGCAGGTTCGTCCTGATAAGAGATATACCCGAAAACGCCGAAAAATGGATCGCTGCCATAGGCTACGCTTTTTCTCCGGAGATAGCCGCCGAGATCACCTTTGCCACCAATAAGACGCTTGCCGACAGAAGCGCCAAGGAGTTGCTGTTTCTTGATGACGGGAGTCCGCTGTATATGCTGACCGGCTGCCACCCCAGCGACGAAAGCTGGTCTTACGCGCAAGACCGCATAAAAAACAGATACGCTCTGCTGGACGGAGAAGCCAAAGCCTTTTCTGCGCCGGACGCCGACATTCCTAAATCAGCCTACTATGAGGACATCTCCGGAAACAGCGAAGAATTTCGGCATTTTACAGAGACCTGGCTTCCCGCAATGGGAATAAAAGCAGTAGACGCGGCTCTCATCCCCGGCATTTACGGTTGCTACAAAAACCTTTTGGACCGGAGCGAATACCCGACACTGAAGGACAGCGTAAAATATCTGACCGAGTTCCTTGGCTCCGAGACAGCGGCGGCAGACGAGATAGCTAATATCATGTTTGAAAAAGGCATATACGCTTCCGTTGCCGGGAAGGATAAGACTAACGGATTTGAATTGCTGCAGCTTCTGCTGCTGAAATGCCAGGCGAGAGAAAGCCTGATCACAGAACAGATAGCCGACATGGTCAAAGGCTTTTTGGCAGACAACGCGGCCAAATATCTGCAATACATGAATGCCATGAACAGCCGTATCAGCTGGTTTCCCGACAAGATTGCCCCGCTGGTCTTTGACAGCGCCGTCTTGTGGCAATATTATCCGGCTGTAGAAAAGGCCGGCGCCGGCTCAGCGCTGGCTCTACTGAAGCGGTTTGACGATTGGAACAAGGGAAATCCCGAACAGATGCCCGAGGCAAAGGAATTCATATACAGGTGCGTCAAGGCAGTTTTTTCGCAGGACAGCGAAAAAGAAAAGGCGGACATCATCACGATGTTTACAAATCGCGACGTGCTGAAGGCAGGCGTCTGCGAAAGGATCACCGCGGATATGGACAAGACTCCCGGGACGCTGGAGCTGGCGTTCAGGCTGCCCCACAATAAACCGTCAGACTTCTGCACTCTGCTGGGGAACTGCGATATAGATCTGGCAGAAAGCTATCTCGCCAACCGAATCGGTAAAGAAACGCTTGAAGAAAAACTGTTTCAATATTTCGTAGAATGCAAGAACTGCTTCGGCAGCGGAGAAAGCACCGGCACCATGTTTTTGACACGGTGGATGGAAAGTCATAACAACTATTCGGAGATGATCGACCTGATCAACGGACTCTCCGACACTGCCAAAGAAAAGCTTTTTGCGGACCTGGACAAAAAGCTGCTGGGCGACCAGTCGGACAACAGCGAAGAGCTTTTCATAAAATTGCCTCAAGGGAGCAAATGCCGGGAGATCTACGACTTCAAAACGGAGTTTTGCAGCGGACAATTAATGAAGAACAGTGAAACGGGCATTTATGAATGCGTCGCCCAAGTGCCCCCCCTCGGCCTGACAGCTGACGAGATATTTATCAACAGCAAGCTTTTCGGGAATATCATTAAAAAAGCCTGCAAGATGAAAGACCCGCAGATGCATTTGACGTTGCTTAAAAAGTTCGATATCAAGGCGGAAGCGCTGTACAGCTATATAAGGGTATGCCTTGCCAATGACAAGAACGATCCTCACATCCGGGAAACTCTGGTCCGGACAGCGGGCCTTGCCGAGGGAGAGCTGAAGGAAGACATCCAACGTCAGCTGGAGAAGTGTGATGCGGAAGACAAGCCAACTTCTGGCGTATCCAACAAGCGCCAAGACAGTCAACCATCCACTGGAAGTCAAAATGGGACGCTCGGCAACAAAATACAAAGCAAAGGCGGGAGCAATTTTAACCCTCTGTTATTATCCGGTTTTTTTATAATGGCCATCCTGGTTCTATTCGTCGTGGTTGTATTTCTTATTTCACAGTATTTTGATGTGTCTTGGACGATAGATATCCCCCCCCTTTTGCGCTGGCCTTGTAATTAGCTCTTTGATCCACGATACTGAAGACCGGAATAATCATATTGCCGGAAGTTGTCTATAGATTACGAGGAGAACCATGAAGAATAAACTATTGCTATTATGGAGCGTTGTTGCGCTTCTGACGATGTTCTGTGTCGCTTGCTACGGCGATCTGCCACCGGTAAAGCCCGCCGCTCCGACGCCTCCCCCCAAAACGGGGTCTGCAAAAAAGACGGCAGGCAAGAAAAAGACACCCAAAAAACAGCCGGCAAAAAAAACTGCTGCGAATCAAAAACAGACAGCAAAACAGGATGCACCGCCTGCAGCCACAGGAAAGACTCTGAAGGCAGAACCCAGAAAACGTGCTGCGTCTATAGCATCAGCCAAAAAAGGTGAGGTGATCACCTTTGGTCGCTATGAGCAGGATGGTAATTATTCCAATGGGAAAGAGCCCATAGAGTGGATAGTTATTTTTATAGGCTCGGACAACAGCATTTTAGTTGTGAGCAGATACGGCCTGGACTGCAAGCCCTACAATACCTATAAGGCATCTGTCACATGGGCAACCTGTTCCCTGAGGCAGTGGCTGAACAACGACTTTTACAACTCCGCCTTCAATGCCGATGAAAAAAAGCGTATGTACAACATCAACAGCAAAAACTACAACAACTCGAAATACGGGACCTATGGCGGCGCGGAAACGAAAGATATGGTAGTTCTTTTGAGTGAAGGCAGGGCAAGCAACTATTTTTCCAGCGACGCATCAAGGCTTTGCTATCCTACGAAATATGCCAGACAGAGAGGAGTTGAGGTTTATGATACCGGCTTTTGCTGGTGCTGGCTGTCAACTCCGGGCGACGCATCCGACAGCGCAGCCCATATAGATAGATACGGCAGAGTGAACCTGATCGGCAATGCGGTCAATCACACCAACGTGGCCGTGCGGCCCGCCATATGGATAGACCGAAAGACCGGTGAGCAAACCACGGCAGGACAGCCCTCACCTGCGGCTCCGAAACCCACAACCACGGCAGGGCAACCCACACCCGCAACTCCGAAGCCGCAGGTAAAAGAGCCGGGAGACTTTACGAGCGCAAAGCCAGGGGATATCATAAAATTCGGCCGCTACAAGGGCGAACCCATTGAGTGGTATGTGTTCAAGAATAATTGGTGCAACTGGAAAGACCCGAATAATCCGGGCCTGGAGCTAATCAGTGTTAAAGCCCTAGATGTCAAAAGGTTTGACCTCGGTGCGGGGTCCGAATGGGGAAAGAGCGAGATAATGAAGTGGCTCAACGATGGCTTTTACAACGAAGCGTTTACCGACGCTGAAAAGAATAGATTATATATCCATACAACTACACTTGAAGACAAAATCGAATTCAAATACAGAGTCAGTCTTGCTCCGTCCAGTCAGTTGGGAAAAGAAAGAGAAGTAAGGCCCGATATAATAGATTGCAGTCCCAACGAATATGTGAGGTCGCATTTTACCAATTTGATCAACAATGACGGCACGGTGGACTGGTGGATGAAATATAATCCATACACCGAAAACAAAAACTGGACCGTCAACACCGCTGGCAGTTACGAAAGCGCCTCCGGCAGCCTGATGAGAACTGTCCGCCCATTGATAGCCATCAGCAAAAAAGGCAATTATTCCAACGTTAGGCCCGGCGATATCATTTACTTCGGCACCTACAAAGGTGAAGCCATAGAGTGGTATGTGTTCAAGAACAGTGCCCTCAACTGGTCCGGCGATTCGGGCCTGGAGATGATCAGCGTAAAAGCCCTGGATGTCAAAAGGTTTGACGCCGCATCCGGCACGGAATGGGAAAAGAGCGAAATAATGAAGTGGCTCAACGACAGCTTTGTCAACGAGGCGTTCACCGAAACGGAAAGACAACTGCTGAGAACGATTTATACAGAATTTGAAGACAAAACTAGGGTCGAATTCAGGATCAGCCTGCCCTGGAGTTCTCAGTTGGAAAAAGAGAAACAGTTGAAGCCGGATATCATGCAGTGCAGTCCCAACGCATATGTTCGGTCTCAATACGGAAACACTATATATGTTTCCGAAGACGGAATGGTGGACTGGTGGATAAAGTGGAATCCTTATTCCGAAAATAAAAGCTGGACAGTGTCGGCAGGCGGCTACAAAAGCGCGTCATCCAATGAGCTCAGGGCCGTCCGCCCCTGGATAGCCATCACCCGCAAATAAGGCTTTGACAGTCGGAACGGGATCTTTCATATCCCGGTCACAGGGCTGTCATTTCTCACGAGATAATCAAAGCCTAACAGCCCGGCAAAGAGGCCCTCTTTGCCGGGCTTGACTATGTATCGCCTGCCTGTGTATAATGGTATTAAGCCGCAAGCGCGGCCGGACGGGGACGTCCGGCCCCTGCGGACGTCCGCAAGGAGAAATACTATGAAACACTGTGTATGTATACTCGCCGCCCTGTGCATTCTGGGCCTAGCGGCGGCTGCATATTGGGGGACCTGCGCCGGCAGGGGACGCGCTGCCGCTCCGGCCGGTGAAGGATGGTCCCCGGCCGGGAGGCCACAGCCGACTCGCCCACCCCGTATATGCGGAGGATGGCGCTGACGAGAGACTTTTCCGGGGGAAACTCCCTCAGCAGGTAGGGCTTCACCGACTGCTGCCACATGGGGATGAATTCCGAAGGGGGGCCGGG
>JAFZNQ010000066.1 GCA_017552965.1 Abditibacteriota bacterium
ACCCCCCGGCGGTGAGTATGGTGCCGTGCCGTGGCCCTTCCGACAGTTTGAAGGGGATCTCTTATTCACCCCACGAATACCTTTATTCGTGGGGGCCCCGAATTACCGGTTTTGCCTGACGTCAAAACCGCCGAGATGACGTCTGGATCGGCCGCCGGCCCAACGGGACAAAAAACCGGAAAGCCTTCTTGCTGCCAACCCCGGCGGCAGGCCTGCGTCGTAAACGGCTTTCTTTCCTTCAGAGACGACGGTGATCCATAAAAAATGCAATTTATAAATTTGAAGTTTTTACGCGTTTTTGCACATTTTTAGGAAGTTTTAAGTATTTTTAAGAAACTCAAAAAAACTACAATAGTTGTAAAAATGCTGGACTCTTGGTTGAAAGTGTTGAAGTTTTCCTCTTGATATGGTATAATAAATTGTAAGACATTACGGCGCGTTGCTGACAAAATCAGGCAGATAAAAAATGTGCCGGCTCCATATGGAGCCAACACATCTCAGTCCGAATATCTCTATTCAAACCATCGCAAGTTTTCGGGAAAGATACCGGGAATCGGTCCGGCCCCACTGCAAGCGGATTATTCACTTATGTTTTAGATACGGACGGAAATCTGATTGTCGGTAAACGTCACAACCGCAACAACATAAGCGGCAAATCCCCTCATCCAACCCTTATAGGAGGGAAAGATCCGGTAGTAGAGTGCGCCGGGATGATAAAGCTTAATAAGGGTCGTATTTGTTGGTTCGACAATGCAAGCGGTCATTTCAGGCCGAACAATAAATCGCTGGAAAAAGTGACTCAGATCATGAACAAGCTTCGCGATAAGCATCCGGAGCTATTCACCAATAATTACGAAGGAGCCAAAAACTATGAATGACAAACTTGAAGCGATCACCAAGGATTTGTTCAGCAGAGATGCTATCGATGTTATGAATGACAATTCACCCATTGGAGACGAACTGTATGATTCGCTCATTGGTAAAGCCCGGGCTGCTATTGAAGAATTTGGCTGGTTGCAGGTATTTGAAAGCTGAGAACGATATATGCTTGAACACTGTCGGACGCCAAAAGACGCCAGAAGCTTTGCAACTTGGTTTTGGTCATATGATGGCCACGAACATGTTATTCCCGATCCTTACGGTTTTCTTGCGCATCTCTATGATATATTTGATTTGAAACCGGTCAAATACGATGCTCAGATCATGGATGACGTTTCATACGGGCTCCTTGAAGCAGCAGGGATCAAAAAACACTTGTGGATCGACGATGACTATACGACAGAGCGGGACCCCGAAATGATAAAAGCGGTGGAAAAGCTCCGAAAAGAGCGCAGCGAGAGCGGCGGTTAATAACGGCGCAGCCCTTGTTTGCTGTTCCAGTCGGCGAGAGGCGGGTACTTACGATGCTTATGATTGCCGTCATCCCGTTGTCCCGTTTAGCACCAACCTCATCCCGGAGCAAACTGCGTCCCGTTCAAAATAAACGTCATCTCGGCGACAAGCCGTCAGGCTTGGCGGTAAGAGATCCCCTTAAAAAGAACCGCGAGCCACAACCCCGCGTCATCTCGGCGGCATTGGCTTCGCCCACAACCCCGCGTCATCTCGGCGGCATTGGCTTCGCCCACAACCCCGCGTCATCTCTGCGCAAACGGCATATGTCAAACGCACTGGCGTTTGGCCGTTTGCGCTTTGAGATCCGGGACAGAGCCATTTGCCTGTTCCTTGCTCCGGCAAAGCCGGAGAAGGCAAATGGAAATGTCCGTACAAGCGGGGTACAGGAAGTGCTTCCGACCGCATCGACGGCTGAAAGCCGTTGGAGGGGCCGTATTGCGGGGTCTGGAAAAAGCCCCGGTCGCGGAAAAGATCCCGTCGTAAAGTGCGCAGGAATGATTTATTTCTATAAAGGAAGGATAAAGGGTGTTGATACAATGAGCGGTCATTTCAGACCAAACAGCAAATCACTGGAAAAGGTATATTGCGCATTAAGAAAGCTATATGAAAATACACCTGACGTTTTTGACAAAAATTTCAAATGGGAGTAAAGTATGAAGAATACCGATATTAACGAAATTATCAGCTATCTGTTTGATCGTCCGTGGGACGAAGATCTGAATGACGATGATGAAGAACAATTGCAAATTGCATATAACGATATCATAGATAAATACGGGTGGCAGGGGGTCTTTCCGGCAATAGATCAATACATGAGAACCAGGTGCAATGATGGAATAACTGCTTGTAATTTTGCCCATCTGTTATGGAATTACAACTATGAGTCTCCTCAACATTTTTCAGATCCATATTGCTTATTGGCATATCTGTATTACAGAATGGATATGGATCCCAAGAAGTATGATGCTGTTGATATAATGGACGGATTAGCGCAGGAGCTTTTGTCTTCGCCTGATGACAGAAGTCACGATCCGTTTTGGAATACGAATTATATTCCGGAGAAAGATCCATTGATACTATCGGCTGTGGAAAAGCTCCGAAAAGAGCGCAGCGAGAGCGGGAACAAATAAATGCCCCGGGTCATTTCCGGTTCCCGTTGGCGGCAAGGCATCAACGACCGACATACCGGCGCTGAAGGGGTCATCCCTTGCTTGCGATCCGTTTCCCTCTCACAGCCTGTGGCTGTGAGAGGGAAACTCTTTATTGTCATCCCGTCCCCAAGCCCACAGGGCTTGGGGACGGGATCCCCTTCAAAAGAAATGCGGGCCAAGGCGCCTTTTCTGTCCCGTTCAACTCCAACGTCATATCGGCGGCGAGGGCTTATTGCCCTCGCCGGTAAGATATCCCCTGTCACGGAGCCGCGAGCCCGGGCCACGGACCGGCCCGACGGGACAAAACATACTTACCCCCCGGCGGTGAGTATGGTGCCGTGCCGTGGCCCTTCCGACAGTTTGAAGGGGATCTCTTATTCACCCCACGAATACCTTTATTCGTGGGGGCCCCGAATTACCGGTTTTGCCTGACGTCAAAACCGCCGAGATGACG
>JAFZNQ010000067.1 GCA_017552965.1 Abditibacteriota bacterium
CGACAAAAAAAACAGCCCCTTCGGGGGCTGCTTTTTTTGTGAACAGGCGTCAGAATATCAGCTGGTTGTCCCTGAGCACTATAGTCTTTTCGCCCTTGGCCTCGTTCTTCAGCCACTTCCCTTCCGACAGATTGGCAAAGTTGTCCCGTATGATGATGTTCTGCGAATCCTTGCCTATGACTATGATGGGCTTCTCGTCGGTGCCGGCTCCGATAAACTGGTTGTCGCCGATGGTGATCTTTTTGGAATTCTCGCCCAGCTTTATGGCGGGGCTCGCTCCCACGAACTGGCAGCCGTTTACCACCATCCTGTTCTGGGCCCTGTCCTCCCCGACCGTATAGTCTATGCCCGTAAAGGTGTCGTTGTAGCCTCTGAAGGCGGTGTTGGATATGGTCAGGTTGTAAAAGCTGCCCAGATTGTTGATCCTGATGCCGGTGCCGCCGTTCTTCACCAGTATCACCGTGTTGTCCATATTGACGCCGAACATGCCGTCGAAGATAAAGCCGTATTCCACGTTCTCGCACCAGCAGCTGTTGATGATATGTGTCAGGCAGTGAGTGGTCTTGCCCTCGCCGGTGACCGGCAGCTGCTCGTAGAGGGCCCTGCCGTGGATGATGAAGCAGTTGGACATCATCACTCCGTCCTGTCTGCCGAACTGAAAGCCCACCCTCTCTTTGAAATAATGGCTGTTCGCCACGTCGTCCCGGTCGGTGCCGCCTATGAACCAATGGATATCCTCAAAGCGGGCCACGTCCAGACCTCCGTCCAACCGTATGCCTATATGGTGAAACCAGCCCGTGATGTCTCTGTAAGTGCCGGGGGCATTGGCTCCGCCCTTGGGAGTGGATATGCATATCCAGGCCCCGGAAAAGGCGCAGTTTTCTATGACCGGCGCGATGCCGCAGGTCTCAATGGTAGGAGGATATTCCTTGCAGTGCTTGATGGACTGGTTGTCGGGATACTCGAACAGGAAGCCCGACACGCAGCTGGAATGGCTCATCCTTATGGGCACGAAGCCCGGATCCCTGATGATGATGGTGGATGCCTGACGTCTGTCGGCCACAGGCTCGCCCACAAGACTTGAGCGCACAGGCATCTCCAGAGTGTCGCTGATAAGGTAGCGGCCCGCCGGCACTCTGATGATCTTGGAGGGACGGTAGGTGTCCGTCTCGGGAGTCAGGGCGGCAAAGGCGGCCCTGAAGGCTGCGGTGTCGTCGGTGACTCCGTCGCCCTTGGCGCCGAAGTCCTTTACGTTCACCTGAAAAACGGGGTCGTCGGCCCAGGCGCAGCCCCACACCAGAACAGCCAGAAAAACAGCAAGCAAAAACTTCATATCGTGTCTCCCTTTGAGTGTACTACTTATATGTTAAACCATCCGGCGTCCTGTTGTCAAACCGCTTTGAACAAGAGTCATCCTTTGTGGTAAAATAATAGAGGGCGCCGGGCAGGCGCCGCCGGACCGCAGGCTATCCGGCTTTTCTCGCAGAGGTTCTATGTCTATTCAGCTTTCGGATCATTTCACCTACGGCAAGCTTCTCAGATTCACCTTCCCCACGGTGGTGATGATGATGTTCACGTCGGTGTATGAAGTGGTGGACGGCTTTTTCGTCTCCAACTATGCCGGCAAGATCGCCTTTGCCGCCATCAACTTCATCACCCCGGCCCTGATGATACTGGGCACGGTAGGGTTCATATTCGGAGCGGGAGGCTCGGCGCTGGTGGCCAAGACTCTGGGGGAAGGCAAGCCGGACAAGGCCAACAGCATCTTTTCCCTGTTGGTATACACCGCCTTTGCGGTGGAGACGGTCCTGGCGGGGGTCGGTTTTTTCATCATGCGTCCCGTTGCGGAAATGCTGGGAGCCGAAGGCCGGCTCCTGGACAGCAGCCTTCTCTATGCGCGCATCATCCTGATCTCCATGCCCTTCTTTGCCCTGCAGGTCATGTTTCACAACTTCTTCACCACCGCAGCCAAGCCCCGCATGGGTTTTCTGGTGACGGTGATCGCGGGAGTCACCAACATGGTGCTGGACGCCGTGCTGGTCATAGGGCTGCCTTACGAATACAAGCTGGCCGGAGCAGCCGTTGCCACTGTGACAGCCCAATTGACAGGGGGACTGATACCCGTCTTTTATTTTGCCCGCAAAAACGACAGCAACCTGCGCCTGGGCAGGGCGGAGTTTGACACAGTGGCTCTCCGCAGGGCCTTTACCAACGGCATTTCCGAATTCGTGAGCAGTATATCCATGTCCTTGGTGGGCATGCTATACAACCTGCAGCTTCTGAGATACGCCGGCGAAAACGGCATGGCTTCCTTTGGGGTGATCATGTATGTGAGCTGGATATTCGGCTCTGCGTTTGTGGGGTATTCCATCGGCTGCGAATCATTGGTGGGCTACCATTTCGGAGCGCAGAACAAACCGGAGCTCAGGAATCTGCTCTCCAAAAGCCTCGCTCTTATAGCCATCTCAGGAGCTTGTATGTGCGCCTTCGCCGAGATCTTCGCTCCCCTGCTGGCCAAAGTGTTTGTGGGCTATGACTCCGGGCTCATGGATATGACTATCCACGGCTTCAGGATAGTGGCCGTATCCTTTGTGTTTATGGGCTTTGGCATGTACGTATCGGGATTCTTTACCGGCCTCAACGACGGAGTCACCTCCGCCATCATCTCCTTTGTGAGGACCATGGTATTCGAATGCGGCGCCATACTCCTCCTGCCCCGGCTCCTGGGTCTGGAAGGGGTGTGGGCGTCCCTGGTGACAGGAGAGCTCATGAGCGTGACTCTGGGCTTTTTGTTTCTGGCAATAAAAAGCAAAAAATTCGGCTACGGCTGACACATTTATATAAGGACCACACCCATGATCAAAGCGGCTTTTTTTGACCTGGACGGCACAGTGCTGTCGCACAGCACCGGGTCCGTGCCCGCCGGCGCCCGGAGAGCTCTGGAGCAGCTGAGAGCCGGAGGCATCAAGACCTATCTCTCCACCGGCCGTCACATCAGTGAGATACTGCGGCTGCCGGTGGCGGACGTCCATTTTGACGGCTACGTGACCCTCAACGGCCATATATGTCTGGACGAACACAGACGCAAGCTCTTCGGGCTTCCTTTCCCCCGGGAGACCGCCGACGCCCTTGTTGACATATTTCAGGCACACCGGCTGCCTCTGGTGCTGGTGGAAGAGAGCGGCCTCACCCTGAACTTTGTCAACGACACGGTAAAGAGAGCCATGAAATCCGTGTCCACTCCCGTCCCCGGCATTGCCGAATACAAAGGGGACCCGGTGTATCAGGCCTGCGCTTTCGTGCCCCGGGAGGAGGATGACCGCATCCGGGCCATGCTCCCTCCGAACTGCCATCTGGCCAGATGGAACGACAACGGGATAGACGTGATACCCGAAGGGGGCGGAAAGACGGTGGGCATCCGGTATTTTATCCAAAAGGAAGGTATCCTGCCGGAGGAATGCATAGCCTTTGGCGACGCGGAAAACGATATGGATATGCTCGCCTTCTGCGGAATAGGAGTAGCCATGGGCAACGCCCAGGACAAGGTGAAGGAGATCGCCGACTGGGTGACCACAGACATCGACGACGACGGGATAGCAAACGCTCTCAGACACTACGGCCTGATATAATCCCGGCTGTCGGGGACCGCTCCCGGTCAACGCTTGCTGTGACCGGGAATTATTTCAATCGCTCCAACACTTCGCCGACATCGCCGTCTATGCAGATACTCCGTTCCCCGATCTCTTCCGGACAGAATGCTTCTCCGTAATTGACGCAGGCATATACCGCCTTTTCGTTTTCCAGCGTCATCTGCCAGAACGGATACTTGATAATGACGGGCGTATTCGCCCCAACGCCCAATTCCAGATACAGCGTGCGGAGGTCTTCATGTCTTTTCAGAAAATCGTAATAGGCTGCGGAAGCCCTGCGCCATCCTTCATCTTCCGTAAAGGAATCGTCGGAGCGGAGATTCATCGACGCATCAGAGCCGTCGTCAGGGCATTTTGGTATAAGGGACGTGGGGATACTCATGGAAATCCCCCCGTCCTCCGGGACCCTGAAAGCGCCGTCTGCGTCCCTCGCGAAGCCCTGCGCCTCCATCGCGGCCGCTGCCCACGCCTCGTTGTCATAAGTCTTGTGATTCAAAGGATCAACGCTTTGAAACAGGCCATAATCACCCTGAGTATAAAAAAGGCGCTTCTTGTCAAACCCGGCTCTTTGAAACTGGTGATCCACATTGGTCGTGATCACAAAGCAGTTCCTGTCCTTTGTGAGAGAAAGCAGATCCTTATATACAGGCTTAGGAGGGTCAACAAAACGGTTAAACCATATGTGCCTTGCCCACCATGCCCAGCGCGTTTCATCATCATGGAAGGGGTAGAAGCCTCCGGAATACATATCACGGATGCCAAACCTTTCCGCAAAATCAAAGAAGTATCTTTCAAACCGCCGGCCGCTGTAGGTCAGGCCTGCAGAGACGGACAATCCAGCCCCGGCTCCGATCACGATTGCGTCGGCAGCAAGGATCTCTTTCTTCAGCCGCGCGACACGTTCAGGCATTGTTCCCTCACCAAAGGACACCCGGCCGCTCAAAGAGTTCGCAGCGCTCAGTCCTTTGCGCATGCTGTCCCGATAACCGTCACGGTACAAGCTCTTCGTAATATTTTCTGTCTTCGTCTTTAAAAACATTAAAAACCACCCTTTCCATTTTTTCCGGGCAGACTGACAGCCAATCTCTGACCGCAGCGACCGCGATCTCCGCAGCTCGCCGGTTCGGAAAGCGAAAAACTCCTGTGGAAATGCAGCAGAAGGCCACACTCTTCAGGCCGTTCTCAAGACACACGTCCAGCGTGTTGCGATAACAGTCGGCAAGGTCTTTTTCCAGAGAGGGAGTCAGACGATCCCGAACGACAGGCCCCACGACATGGATCACTTTCTTTGCCGGCAGGTTGTAGGCGTCCGTCAGCATGGGGACAGCGGTCGGCTGCTCATGATCTCTGCCGTATTTGATTCGTAACTGCTCCATCCGGCGATCGCACTCCGCGCGGAGCTGTACCCCCGCAAAGGTATGGATGCAGTTGTCTATGCAGGAGTGCAGAGGCACAAAGCATCCCAGCATCTGCGAATTGGCGGCGTTGACGATAGCGTCGGCTGCCAGCCTTGTTATATCTCCCTGCCAGACGGAAAGTCCGTCCCGGATGACCGGTATGTCCGAAAGCCGGACGATCCCCTTTTCTTCTGCCCGCCGGGTCAGGTATTCGTCCTGCAGATCCAGGACGCGCCGGGGCAGTTCGCGCGGCATACGGACGTTCATCAGAGACCGCAGCATGCGCCGCTTGCCTTCCGTATCATCCGGGACCTGCAATCCCTTGTATTCGCCGGCATCAGCCATGAATTCTTTCACAAGAAGATCCAGCCGCTGTTCCTGTGTCATATATTTACTCATGTTATCACCTTCTTTCCACGGCTCCCGCAGGACAGACCCTCATACAGTTCCCGCAATGCAGACAATTGACCTGATTGATGACCAGCGGTATATTTTCCGCATCAATGCATTGTTGGGGGCACACCTCCATACAGGACCGGCATCCGACGCAGGCGTTTGTGATGAAGTATCCCTCAGCCTTATCCTGAGCTCCTCCAAACGTGAAGGATATTCTTTCTATGGGCTTTTTGGACAGGTCGAACCATTCTCCGCTGCCCTCGTATATCATGAATACCGTCAGCGTCTCCCTTGATGCGGAGGCAGGATATATTTCGTTCATGTACGGATTCTTCGCAAACAGATCGGGGATCCTGCCGGGCCCCAGTTCACGCGCTTTCCCGCGCACCGAAACTGCAACGCTCGACAGGGTGTCTTCACCCTTTACAGCAGTAAAGGCAAGAAAGCCTCGTTTCTTCAGCCGGTCATAAAAACCCTTGCCTTTTGCCGTCAGAAAATACAGACCATTCTCATCGCTGTCCATCATGTCAATGGCTGCCGTGACCGGCAACCCGTCATCGTCCACCGTAGCCACGACCACGGTATGAATGTTCTCCACAATGCAGGACAGGTATTCTTCGGATTTCATATCAGCCCCTCCATGAAAGGGCTCCGGGGCAGAAGCCCCCGAAGCCCTGATCGCTTAGTTTTCCTCCCTGAGGATATCCTGTAATCCCCTTTGCAGGTCTGCAAGGGTGAATTCCTTCATCCTTTTTTCCATCGAGTCCTGGATCACCCTGAGCTTTTCGTCAAGAAGCCTGTGGATGTTTCTGCCAACAGGACAATTGGGATTCGGGGCCTCGTGGAAGCGGAACAGATCCCCCTTCGCAACAGGCTCGACCGCCTGATATACGTCATAAAAAGTGATATCCGACAAGGACCTGTTCACGGTAATACCGCCAGTCCCTCTCGCCACGGTGATCAATCCCGCATTTTTCAGCTGTGTAAGGATCCTGCGAATGACGACAGGATTCGTATTGATGCTGCCGGCGAGAAAGCCGCTGGTCACCTTGCAGTCATCCTTGAAGGTATCCGCACAGCTGAATATATGCAGGGCTATTGTGAATCTGCTTGATATCTGCATAAGGCAACGCCTCCCGTCATTGTATCTGCATCTCAGGCTTTTACGCAAAAGCGGCGTATCGATACGCCCCGGGTTTACTCACGGACCACAGAAATACGCTGCTGAATGTGATCGCCCTTTTCGATCTCGTCCACCATAGCGACGGCATAATCCGCATAGCTGATGATGCTCTCTCCGCGGCTGTTCAGCGTGAGTTCTTCGCCGGCAAGAATGTATTTGCCGGTGCGTTCACCCTCCGCCTGAAAATCGCCGGCAGGGCTGATGAACGTCCACTTTACGTCATTTCTTTCACGGAGCTTTGCCAGTTCCTCGCCCTGCGCCTTTGCAAGAGGAAGGAACACTGCCGGGAAATCCGGGCCATCGCATACTACCGCCGTATGCTCCGGATCCACGAACAGGCTGCCTGCGCCGCCGACGATCAGGAGACGGGTGTCCGTGCCGCTGAGAAGATCGCACAGATGCTGGGAAGTCTTCACGTGGCCGTCCAGCTTGTCCTCCTCCCACGCCCCAAACGCATCCACCACCGCGTCAAAGCCGGCAAGATCGGCTGCGGTCAGCTCCATCAGATCCTTTATCAGGGCCTTTGGCGCCATACTTTTGTTCTCATCGCGTACAACGGCAGTAACGTCCATGCCGCGGGACACTGCTTCTTTGACTATCAGCTTACCGGCCTTGCCGTTGGCGCATACAACTGCTATCTTCATTTTTTGATCCTCCTCGACCAACCAGAATTGTTGCAACCGCTTTGGTTACAACTATATTATACCACCCTGCAGATGTAATATCAATGGTTACAACAGATTTTTTACTATTCATAAACGCGCGATACGTCTTTCCCCGAAAAAAAGCATGTCCGCAGGTCAGTTCTTCCGAAATAGTCCGCAAGGCGGCGCCGGGGTGTATAATATAACTGAAGACAAGCGAAGAGAGATAGCAAGGATATGAAAAAATACGCGGCACAGATCCCATGTGAGATACTTTACCGGCCCATGGACCCGCGCTTTGCCGAGAGCATACGCCGTTTTCAGGGAGTCCCCACCATAGCGGTCTCCCCCGGTGGAAGGATATTTCTGGGCTGGTATGCCGGCGGCACCACCGAGCCCCACATAGACAATTACAATCTGCTGGTCTGCAGCGACGACGGCGGCAGGACCTGGTCCCGGCCCCTGATGGTCATCCCTTCCGACAGAGAACGCATGATCCACGCCTACGAGATCCAGCTCTGGACCGACCCCCGGGGCCGGCTGCGGCTGTATTGGGTGCAAAACGACGCAGAGCCCGGAGAAGACGCTTCTCCCGTATGGGCTCCCCGGCACCCGGAGGTGGTAGTAGACGGCGTCCTCTTCAACGATTTCCGCCACTCCATGTGGGAAATGGTGTGCGAAGACCCGGACGCCGGCGAGCCCCTTTTCTCCCCTCCCCGCTGCCTGGATATCGGCATACTGCGGTGCAAGCCCCTTGCCCTCTCGGACGGACGCTGGCTCTACTTCAACTACGACCAGCTCCACGATTCCTACGGCTACAGCATATCCGCCGACGAGGGGCGCACCCGGGTCCACGGCTACGGCGCCGGGGTCATTGACACCAATTTTGACGAAGCCATGGCCTATGAGAAGAAAAACGGCGAGATACGCATGCTGGCCAGATGCACCCTGGGAGAGCTGGCGGAAAGCAGTTCCTTTGACGGTGGCAGGACCTGGTCCCCTGCCCGGCTCAGCGGCATCCCGGCCGCCGACAGCAGGTTTTTCGTCTCCTGCACTCCCTCGGGCAGGATAATGCTCATCAGGAACGCTTCTCCCAAAGGGCGCAGCCATATGACGGTCTCTCTGTCGGAAGACGAGGGAGAGACCTGGTTTTGCAACAGGGTCATAGACACGAGAGAAGGGATATCCTATCCCGACGCGGATTTTTGGGGAGGAAGGGTGTTTGTGACCTACGACAGGGAAAGGACCGGCGCACGGGAGATACTATTTGTCAGCTTTACGGAAGAGGATATCATGGACCCCTCCGCTGCCATCCGGCCGGTGGTATTAAGCAAGCCTTAGGGCGTAGACACGCGGGCGAGCCGCCGCCGGCGGCTGGGGTTCCCTTTACAGACCGACCAGCCGGGGATCGGTAACCTCGTATCCCAGATAGAAATACCGCCGGTCTTCCTTTTCCCACCAATATCCGGAGGCTTTACGCTTTGTCATAAAGAGGCGCCACTTGTCAGTGATATCCACACTCTCCGTCACCGCGCCTTTTTCAAAAACCGCATCGTACACCCTTTCGTTTTTCTGCTCAAGACCAAGAATTATCCGCCCGGTGTATTCGCACTTGATACACACGTCCCTATAGAGCATAGGGAAGGTGTTGATATATATCAGGTTTCTCTCCGGATATTTCTTATTTATGCTGTCAGCGAGCCCCCGGTAGAGCGAGACTTCCTCCGCCTTTACGCCGTTGATCTCCGGATAGTTATGGTCCTTCGAGAAGATATACAAATTCCTGATGATGAGCTCTCTGTCAACCGAGTAGTCGCACCAGAAGCCGTTATAATTCATGTTAGCCCAGGATCCCGTCTCAATACCTGTTTTTTCTGCAGGCAAAAACAATATCCTTTTGTACAAAGCCAAAGCCCGGGCAGGCACTCCTTCATACGTAAACCGGCTTTCGATCTGCTTTGTCATAGCCACTCAAAGCCTTCCATATGGTCAAGATCATGCTTCAGCAGCCTTTCGAGGACGGCGTAAGGCATCCTACAGGGCCAAATCTTACAGGCAAAAGGAACGTCCTCCGACGCTCTTTGTATGGTCACCATCTGCGTCTCCGCATCAAAGGAAAGCCTGTGTCTGTCAACTATTATCTCGCAGCTCTCGCCGGAGGCAAGGCATTTTTCTATCCTGCCCGATTCGGCTTTATTTTTCCAGGCGCAGAAAAATATGCAGTCAAGGGTCTGAACCATCGAGTTTCTCCTAATATGTTGTTATTTCAGGCACTGATAAAGGGCTCTGTAATAGCCCACCGGGTCCTGGCGGTCCGACAATCCGGAGACTCCGCCGTCGCCGGCTTCCAGTATTTTCCAGCTCCCGTCTGCGAGCTCGGCGTAATCCACGGTGTAATAAGGGCTCCGGAGATATCTGTATTTTTCCAGAAGTGGCTTGGGGGGCTCGGGAGTGTAATTGCCCTGTCCAGAGTTACGGCACACCGTGGCGATCTCGTGATTTATGTAGAAGACCCGGTATTCGTTCGCCCGTTCACCGTAGCGTTTCAGGTCCAGATATTCCTTGACGCATATCCCGCCGGTGAGCAGCTCCCCCCTGTATTTGTAAAAGACCTCCATCCATCTGTCAAACTCCGGCTGGGTAATGGTTTGATCAAAGTACCGGGGGAACTCGGTGCCCTTTACGCTTTTCACGTAATCCTTGATCATAAACCGGGGAAAGTCTTTTTTGAGCCGTTCCACGTCGATCCGGGAATGGAGGGGGAAAATCTCCATCCTGGCCGTATCGTCCCGGACGCTCTCATATACGTTGGGGAATATATGCATGAGCCGGTAGTGCTCCGGCTCCGTGATGAGCCTGATATTCTTATGGAGCAAAAGCTCATAAAATCTCTCGTACACGTCGGGCTTCATCATCCAGCCCCTGTAAACTGCAGACGTTTCCGTTTCCGGCGCGCCCCTGACTATGAGCCTGTCCTCCAGGAACCAGCCGTCATAATCAAAGAGAGCCAAGCCAAAGAGGCCCGTGGCTCCTGCAGCCTCGTATTCCCTTTGCAGGTCCTCATCTACCCTCTTGGGGTCAAAAGAGCTTGAAGGAAACAATATCATTTCTGCCATATGACAAGCACTCCTTTTAAAATTGTGAAACATGAGGCGGCTCGAGCCGCCAGGGTCCTCCTACGGGAGTTATTTGCATCCGCCGGCCATTACCGAGCAGAGCACTGCTTTGTTCTCGGAGCATCCGTGAGCATTGGGTCCGGACACAAAGGTGACCGTATTCTCCGAGTTTTCCAGATCCCTTGCCAGAAATTCCGTTTTTTGATAATCTCCGAAGCCTCCGGCAAAAACGCTGTCCAGCGTCACGACCTCATTGCCGTCTATATAGCATTTTATGGTGCCTCAGCCATTGACAAACACCATATAGCACACCGAAATGACGGAGCCTGTGACCATGAGCTCCAGAGTGCTGCCGGGTTCCGTGGCATCCCGGCGGCGGACTCCCGGTTTTTCGCGGCCCGCACTCCCTCCGGGAGGATAATGCTGATACGGAATGCCTCGCCCAAGGGGCGCAGCGATATGACCGTGTCTCTGTCGGAAGACGAGGGCGAGACCTGGTGCTGCAGCCGGGTGATAGACCCCAGAGAGGGCGCTTCCTATCCCGATGCGGACTTTTGGGGCGGCAGGGTGTATGTGACCTATGACCGGGAAAGGACCGGAGCCCGGGAGATACTATTTGTCAGCTTTACGGAAGAGGACGTCATGGACCCCTCCGCGATAATTGAGCCGGTGGTGGTGAGCAAGCCGTAAGGGGGAAGGCGGTCATTTCCCAACGGGACACCGACTGAGGCTGTTTTCGTTCTCCGCCACGTGGACCCCCCAACGGCAAAACAGTTTATTATGACGCCCTGCTGTATGGCCCCTTCCATTTGCCGCCTCCGGCAGAGCCGGAGTAAGGAACGCGGCAAACGGACCCTCCATAGATCCCTGACCCAAAACGGCCAAATGCAAAGCATTTGACAGATGCCGTTTTGGGCGGGATGACACGCAGGGCGCGAAGGACCCGCCACCGCTGGGATGACGGCGGCGAGGGGTCAGTCGGTGGCGGAGGCCAGGATCACCGCGAAGCGGTCCATGCGGGCGTCATAGACGGTGAGGCACAAGGTCCCCCACCATTCGCGGCCGTCGTCGAAGTAGTCCGACCAGTCGCAGGTCCACTCGTACACCGTCAGGCGGTCGCTGCCGGCGGGGAACAGGGCTGCGTTGACCCTGTCAAAGTCCATATCTTCATAGACGCTGCCCCAGGGCGGGCAGAGAAAGGCCTTGCGGTAGCTCATGGCCTCTGTCACCGGGGCAAAAAGGGCTTCGGGAACTATGGGGTTCCCCGCTGCCTTTTCCGGACTGCCTGTCCACACTCTCTCGCCCACTTCGTCAAAAAACAGCTTCCCCGCGGCAGCGAAAAGGGCCATCCTGTGGTCCGTTTCATCGTTCCCCGTATGGGGGATTGCCACCAGACAGTATTCCACGGCTGTGTCGGGATACTCTGCCGCCACAGAGTAAAAGGGATCCCCGGTGATCACCTGTCCCTCCGGCGCCGGGGCGTCCCGTGGCGTCTCTTCCACGGAGTCCGTCTCTTCCTTTTGCTCTGCTGTGTCCGGGGCTTTTTCGCCCTCAAAGACCTTTTCCGCCTCGTCTATCGTGATGTCGCCCCTGCTGCAGGCGTATTCCGTCATACGGCAAAAATCCTCCGGCCCGTATTCCCGGCCGGTGATGGACCGGGTAGTCCTGCCTTCAAGAAAGACTTCCGCCACAACGAGAGGGTCAAAGGAATTGTGCACCGCCGCCCGTTCCCCATCGGGACCGGTGATATAGAGACAGGGCTCGTAAGGGTGACAGGTCAGGGCGTATTCCCTGCCACTGACGGACAGGAAAGGAAGGCCGTCCCTGACGCAGAAAACGTAGGGACCGCCGGTGTAGATCACTATGCTGTCAGGCAGTCGGTTCATGGTGTTGACGAGACGATAATCCGCTTAATCGTGATCCTTCTTTATCGTGTCCTCCGGAACAGGAACAATGGTCATATCGCAAGTGTCGTTGACAAACGAATAAATAGGATAGCCTGAAGTGCCGTCAAACCCTATGTGCTCAATTAGAGTTTTTATAAAAAACTTTATCCAGTCCATTGAAGGATGTTCGGCGCCTTCCTTCTGCGGAGTTACCCACACACCGGTAGCCGCTTTGCGTTCAGCTGTATTCATAGCGATACCGATAACAGCATCATAAAAGTCAAAAGAGGCTTCAAAAGCCTGAGGTACGGCATCGCCATTGGGAGTTACCTCAATGCCCTCGGGGATTTCCGCCAGGGTTATCATCATACGGCCCTTGATCTTGCCGTACTCTTGTTCAAAACGTTCTATTTGACCGTTCTCTCTGAGATAGCTCTCTACTCTCTCAAACATTTCAGGATCTGCCAGCATTTTTATCTCCTTGTTATAGCGTAATTCTGCGCGCGCCGTTTATTTCAGATACTTGTTAAAGAACTCCTCCATCCTGTCAAAGGGGATCACGTCCATCTTGTAATACAGGTCGGTATGCACGGCCCCAGGGATGACGCGGGAGTGCCCCGCGGGCATGATCCGATGTAAATGACTCCTGCATCAGTCTTCGGGATTTCTTACCGGTTTTTCCTATCGTCAAAACCGCCGAAATGACTTCATATGTTTGGCAGGACACTGTTGAGCCTTGTGTGCCGCTGTGCCCCGCGGTTTTTGCCGTTTACCGGTCCTCCGCGTCAGGCCCGGAGATTTCTTTCTGCCTCCGCAAAAGCGGAGGCAACGAAATGACGTCGTGCAGCAGCGGGCCACATAAGCGCAGTAATGCGCGGGGATGTTGTCCCTGCGTCTATCTTTCTCCCTGGGTGTAGCACCACATCCGGATATTCTCGATGCCGGGATGGGGAGCGGTGGCTTCGCCGCCCTTGCCGTTCCACCACTGGAGATACTTCATGCTTTTGAGGTCTCTGTTGTCATTCAATTCGTAAGACTGTTTGCCCAGGTTCTTTCGTATATCGCTCATGGAAAGGCGTATCCGCCAGATTTCCTCACGGCCGTCGTCAAAGGAGTACCTGACCATATTTTCGGTGAGTATCTCTATCTTGGGTAGGGGCCGGTCTTTTTCCTGCATTTCTTTGCCGCCCCGGCTGACCCTGGCGTAGTCGTGGTAGAATTCCGATATCATCTTGCCGTCGGTCTCTGTGATATAATATGCGCCCCGGGGAGTGGCCACCATATATCTGCCGTTGTCCAGGAGCATGGCGTCGCAAGCGGCGCAGAGATTTTTGTCTGTCTCGGCGCCAAGGATCTTGAACCAGATGATCTTGTCCCGGTATCTGATGACTGCCAGGCTATCGGAGTTATAGAGCGGATTTCTCTTTTTCCCGGCCGTAAATCTGCGGGTGTCATACAGGGCGCAGGTAAAATCTTTTTTTATCTGCCTCTCGTCCTTCCTGCCGAACTCCCTGAGAGCCGAGCGGGGGTCGTTTTCCATCACGTCGGTAACGGGATCTGCCAGATATGTGTAGGACCAACCGGCCGAAGCCAGACCGTTTAACTGCGAATTATCTATCATGACGTATACAGCGTCTTCGATCCTTTGCCTGCAGCTCGTAACGTAGCTGGCATAAGGGATCTCGGTATAACGCCTGCCCACGCATTCGGGAAAATACTTTACCATCACGTTGCCGGTGAATTCGTTGCCCGACACTGTGGAGGCGCTCGTAATGGTCCTGACGTGCCCGGGGTCCATCCCCGTGGTCTCCAGGCCCAGGGACTTCACCCACTCTTTCACCTCGGCTTCACCGGCGTGGGAGGCAAAGCGTTTGCCCTTGAGCCAAAGCCCCTTTCTCCCCAAAGGCAGCAGTTCCTCCAAAGCCTTGTCTATGCCGCTGCTGCCGGAGGTGCAGAAGGGTATCACGGTCTTGCCAGTCAGGTCAAGCGCTTCAACAAAGGTATATACTATCTTCGGCGCCACACCGTACCAGATGGGAAAGCCCAGATATATGACCTGATAACCGCCCAGAGTGTTGAGATCATCCGCTATTATCGGCCTTGAGGCAGGGTCTTTGAATTCCTCCGAAGACCTGCAGCCGGGAGTTTTGTAATCCAGGTCCGCTTTTGAATAAGGTTTCTTCGCTGCGATCCGGTACAGATCGGCCTGAGCCGTTTTCGCAATATGCTCCGCCACCCGCCCGGTGTTGCCCGAAACGGAAAAATACGCCACCACGGCCCTGGAGGGAGCGGCGCCGGATACTTGAATGCTCTCGGGCGCCTCCCGGGCGTCGCAGGCTGTCAGGAGCGCTGCCAGGGCGGCGGCGATGATCAACAGGATTCTTTTTTTCATAGTATTCCTCGCAGTATTCTGTCTATTCCTTACCATTCTAAGGTCACGGGGTCGCCTTTTTTGAATTCCAGCGTTCCCACCCCGTCCACCTCTGCGGCGCAGTCGGTGTCGGACACTATCACAGCTTTTTTCAGGCTGCCCTTTTCCCATTCTATGGACACGGTAAAGCCTCCCCGGGCCCTGAGGCCGGACACGCTTCCCGACTGCCATTCTCCGGGCAATGCCGGCAGCAGCTCTATCTTCCCCGCGTGGCTCTGCAGCAGCATCTCGGCTATGCCTGCGGCAGCGCCGAAGTTGCCGTCTATCTGGAAGGGCGGATGATTGTCAAACATATTGGGCAGCACCGAGTTGGTGAGCAGCGCCTTCACGTTGTCCAGAGCCTCGTCTCCCTGATGGAGCCGGGCCCTCATATTGATGATCCAGGCTCGGCTCCAGCCAGTGTGCCCTCCCCCGTTGGCCAGCCTTCGGTCAAGGGTAACGGCAGCCGCCCGGGCCAGGCTCGGAGTGCCGGACACGGTGATCTGACTGCCGGGCGTCAGGGCAAACAGGTGGGATATGTGCCTGTGTCCGGGATCCGTCTCCCGGTATTCTTCCTTCCATTCCATGATCTGCCCGTATTGTCCCGTCCTGATGGGAGGCAGCTTGTCCAGGGCGGCTCTGATCCGCCGGACGATCTCGTTGTCCACTCCCAGCGCGTCCGCCGCCTTGATGCAGTCCAGAAACAGCTCCCGGGTGATCTGACTGTCCATAGAGGCGCCCTTGCAGATAGCTCCCTTTTGATCTCCCAGAAAATACTCGTTCTCCGGAGAAAGGGAGGGAGAAATGATCAGGTAGCCGTCTTCTTCGATCTCATAATTCAACAGGAACTCCGCCGCCTCCAGCATGGTGTCCAGGTTATCCCGCAGAAAGTCCTTGTCCAGGGTAAAGGCGTAATGCTCCCACATGTGCAGCGAGAGCCAGGCGGCGCCCATGACCCAGTAGGTGGAGCTGGGCCATATGTCCTGCGGCGCAGTGTCGGCCCAGATGTCCGTATTGTGATGGGCGGCAAAGCCTTTGACCCCATACATCTTCATGGCGGTATAGCGGCCGTTGTCACGCATCCGGTTTATATGGTCCATGAGGGGCATGTGACACTCCGGCAGGGCGCAGACCTCTGCAGGCCAGTAATTCATTTCCAGATTGATATTGATGGTGTATCTGCTGCCCCAGGCAGGGAGCCAGTCAATGTTCCAGATGCCCTGCAGATTGGCTGGCAGGGAGCCTGGCCGGCTGGAGGCTATGAGGAGATAGCGCCCAAAGTTGAAGAGCAGCTCAATGAGCTTGCTGTCCTTTTTGTCCTCCTTGAAGCGTTCCAGCCGCTCCGGAGTGGGCAGCAAAGCCGCCGGAGAGCCGTCGTCGGGCAGAGTGAGCCGCACTCTGTCGTACAGGCGCTTGTAGTCCGCGACGTGGCGTCCGAGAAGTCTGGGATAGCCCAAAAGAGACGCCCTTTTCAGGGTGGAAAGGGCTGTCTTTTCCGGATCCTTTTCGTAAAATGTGGTCTCTGCAGCTATGAGGATCGTAGCGCTGTCGGCGTTGCGCACCTCAATAAGGTCTTCTCCCGCGGATAGAGAGCCTTTTTGGATCAGGACCTTTGCGCCGCAGAAGAGCTCCACCGACCCCTCGCCGCCGCAGCGGGCAGCGGTAAAGAGAGTGTCACCACCCATAACGCCGTTTCTTACGTTGGCAGGCTCAAAGGCCTTGTCCCCCTTGGGGTTTTCCCTCAGGAGCCGGGCCGTAAAGGAAAGGCTCCCGGGCTTGTCGGCAGTGAGCCGCACAGCCATGACACTGTCGGGAAAATCGGCTATGTATTCTCTGTCGTAGCGGACGCCGCCGGAGGAAAAGCTCACACCGGCCACAGCCCGGGAGATATCCAGCTCCCGCCGATAGTCCGACACAGAGTCCAGTCCTTCGTCAAAGGTGAGGCTCAGGATACCCACTGGTTCGTAGTGAGTCTGACTCTCGGGAGTCCCCACCAGGGCCCTGGAGCAGAGCTCATTGGCCTCTGTAAGCTTGCCCTCGTCTATCAGCCGCCTTATCTCGGGCAGGCTCTCCAGAGCCAGAGCGTTGTTGCGGTCGGTCTTGCCGCCGTGATAGACGCTGTCCTGATTGATAGCGATAATATCCCGGTGGGGGGCGCCGTAGATCATGCCCCCAAGCCTGCCGTTACCTATGGGCAGGGCCTCGTCAAAGCTGTCAGCAGGCGCGGTAAAAAAGATCCTGTTCGATGTATCCAAAGCGTCACCTCCAGAGGACTGCGGCGCGGCAAAGAGAGCGCCGCCCAAAAGCAGGGAAAAAAGCAAAAGGACGCATAGTTTCATACAAATACTCCGAAGTATATCAACATATTATATGATATTATTATAGAGCACAAGGGCAAAAAAGTCAAACGGCAATGGAGAGAAAACCCTGCCGCACGATCGAAGAAAGCTCTGTCCCGTTTTACATCAGACGTCATCTCGGCGGTCGAGCGTATGCGAAACCGGTAAGAGATCTCCTGCAAACGAACCGCGAGCCCGGGTCACGGACAGACCGGGGTGGGAGGGGCGTTATCCGGGGTCCCCGAAAAATCGCAGATTTTTTGGGGTATAAAGCCCCTGCTCAAGCCGAAGGGCCAGCGTCGCCGTCAGGCGCAAGGCGGAAAAGGCAGAAATGCAGCCGGGGTCCCCGAAAAATCACAGATTTTTTGGGGCTTAGTTTCTTTTCTGCCCCGCCGCAGAGCGCAGACCTGAGGCGCAGACGGGTGCAGGGCAGCCCGCCCTGGTCGCTCTCACCCCACAAAATCTGAACGATTTTGCAGGGGCCCCGAGGAGGGGGTGCGGGGCGACTCGAAACGCCCCGGGCGGGTGTGGGTATGCAATACCCACGAAAAAAAGGGGGGTATGCGAAGGGGGGAAGCCCCCCTTGCCTGAACGAGCTGTGGAACGGCACG
>JAFZNQ010000068.1 GCA_017552965.1 Abditibacteriota bacterium
GGGAGTGGAGGGATGCACCACGTGGGGCTTCAGCACCGTGAAGGGGATGCCATACTGATGGAACACGTCCTCGATGGAAAACTTGCCGCAGTAGGAGTCCCTGCGGTGCTCAAAATCCATCTTGCCTATCTCATCGGGATAGGCCTGGATAAATATGGGCTTGGTGTTGTCCAGCACTGCCTGCACCGCGCCGTTTTCGTCGGAAAAGTTGGGCAGGCTCATGATGATGCCGTCATAGTCCTGCTCCTTGAGCCAGGCAGCCCAGGCGCGGCCTTCTTCCCGGGTCTCCACAGCCCCGTAGCGGGTCAGGTCTTCGGGAGCGATGACGTAGTCATAGCCGGCGTCGGTGACGGCCTGGGCCACTTCTTCTCTGGCAGAAGCTATCAGGCTCTCGGGGAAAAAGCCCCTGTTGCCGAAATACAGGGCAAAGGTTTGTTTTTTCATGATCATTCCTCTTAGTGTGTATTATACTTTCAGCCACATGTCATAATAGGCAGTGACCATTTCCTTTATTCTCCGGGCCATCACGCCGCTGCGGAAGGCCATGGTGAAGCAGTTGATGTTTATCCTGTCGCCGGTGTCCAGGCACTTTTCGGTGAGCCAGCCCTTGTCTATCAGCTCCCTGACCTTGTCCGGACCCGCAGCCCTCACTGCGTTGGTGACCAGAGCCTCAAACACGTCGGGAGACGAATCCCGCTCCAGGGCGGTCCACACGTTCACCTTGCAGATGCCGTCCGAGAACAGGTCGCTGATCTGATCGTTGGAGACGGACGAAGCTCCGTGGAGCACCGTTTTACAGCCTATGGCAGCCTTGATCTCCCGGGCGCGGTCGCCTCTGTAAAAGAGATCCTTGCCGGAAGCCCTGTGCTCGGTGCCCAGATTGGCCACCATCATATCCACCCCGGTCTCCTGCATATACCTGACGGCGTTTTCCACGGTGGTGATATCGTTTGTCACAGACTCCGTGGCCTCCACTATCTCGTCGCAGGCGCCCTCGATGAATATCTCGTCTCCCTTGGCCCTGACAAAGGCGGCGGTCTTCTCTATATTCTCGTCAAAAGGCAGGGTGGAAGCGTCATACATTATGGACGAATAGCGGGAAAGGTCGCTCTCCGTGAGAGCCTTGTCCAGATCGTGCTGGATGTGGTCCAGATGCACCAGCACCTGCAGATCCTCATAAGGGGCGCCCTTCTCCGTCAGGGCCGCAATGTCGGCGTAAAAGAGCTCCAGCCCCGCATCTACCGACCGGGTCTGAGTATAATAGCTGGCCTGGGACCTGTGGTCGTAGGCGCAGGTGATGGCTATGCTCACGGGCATCTGCCTGACGCCGTGTTTGCGGGCAAACTCCGCAGCAGCCTCCATAATGGCCTCGGTGGTGACCAGGTTTTCGGAGCAAAAACAGGGTATGAGCCAGCCCCGCTCTGCCGCCGCAGCATATACAGCCTTTACCTGAGACAATTCGGATATTATCATACATCAATTCCTTTCATGCAGTATCGTCACTTTCATTATATCCTATTTCGCCCCGCAAGACAACTTTTTCCGGGCGTCTTTTTGCGATGTTTTGCCCCCGCGCCTTCCCGGCGGCGGGAAATGTGTCCGCCCTGCGCGTCATCCCGCCCAAAACGGCATATGTCAAACGCCATCGGCGTTTGGCCGTTTTGGGTCAGGGATCTATGGAGGGTCCGCCGGCCCGTTCCTTACTCCCGCTTGCGGGAGCGGGCCGGTGGAAGGGGCCATAGCAGGGCGTAAATAAACATCGTTTCCGGCGCTGTCAGGGGCACCGACGGCAGAAGCCGTTGCGGGGCCACGCGGCGGAGAACATGTCAGCACGCCTCGCTTGTCATCCCGGCGGCGGGACCTTTTTTGCCTCCTTGCGCAGCATTATTCTCCCAAAACCTCTCCCGTCTCCCGTGTCTGTGCTATAATATAAAAGAAATCACGCAAAACGAGGTAACGATGCAGTATATCATTTCCCTTATCATGGTTTTATTACTGGCGGCGTCCGCCTTTGCCGCCGACACCGTATCTGCCAGCCTGAACGGGCTGGAGCTGGAGATAGAAAAAGGCACCGGCTCCATAGTATCCCTGTCGGTGCCGGGCCAGGGCAAAATACTGGACGCCCGCAGCGAAGCGGCCTCCATTCTCGACCTGGCCTATCCCATCCCCGAGTTTGAGCCTCTGCGGCTGGCCAGCCGCTATTCCAAAGACGCCGAGATCAGGGTGACAGACAAAGAGGTCACCATACACTGGGAACGCTTGGGCGCCTCCCGGGACTATCTGCAGCCGGAGGGCAGCGTCAGGGCTACGGTGAC
>JAFZNQ010000069.1 GCA_017552965.1 Abditibacteriota bacterium
AAGGTGGCGCCGGCGGCCAGCTTGTCGTTCAGATTCTTCCTGTTGGACGAGAAGGGATATATCAGGCTCAGATCGTTCGAATTGTTGTCCGTCACGTCCGAGTATATCCTGTAGTCCAGACTGGATACTATGTTGTTCTCGTGTATCCTCAGGGCGTCCTTCCAGTTGCCGGTGTAGGCAGCCGAGCTCTTGACCCCCTCGGCGGCCATGCTGAAGGAGCTGTCCAGCTTGGCAGCGAACAGAGGCTGCTTGGTGATGCCCACGTCATACAGGTTCATGTTGCCCTCGTTGGTGATCTTGAAGGGCTGGAAGAACCGGCTGATCTCGGGCTTTCTGTAGAGCAGGCTGTTGATCTCACCGTTGTGGTTGCCCAGGATGCGGTTGTAGAACGGATAGAATATACCGTTCATGGCCAGAGGATAGCCTACGCCGTGGGCCTCGTCGCCGAAGTCCAGAGAGTCGGCATACAGGTTGATGGTGGCGTCGGGCTTGATGCCAAAGTAAACCTGGCACACTCTGTAGGGCTCGTCGCCGGGATTGTCATGCACGCGCTCCTTCACGCCCTCGCCATTGTACATGCCGCCGTTCTTGTTGAACTTGCCGTCGCCGTTCACGTCGATGTAGATCACGGCGTTGGCCTCGTATCTCTTCATGGCCGGCTGATATCTGGGGATGTCCACCTGATACCGGACGGCGGTATAGTCACCCGTATTCACCTTGCCGGTGCGGCCGTTGAAATAGGGATCCTTGCTCGCGTCATTGGTGCTCCAGGCATGCTTTGTTTCCAGAGAAATGGCGTCCAGCTCGGCGCTGTCGCCGGTGAAGGCGTACACGTTGTCGCCGGATATGTTGGGATAGTCCGCAGAGCCTCTGCCGTATTCCCAGGGGAACCGGTCGGCGTAGAACTGGTCGTCGTCGGGGACGCTGAGGCCGTTCTTGCCGAATCTCACCGGGTTCACGTCGGTCATGGACCTGTCGGCCACCTTGAAGAGATCGGAGAGGGGCGTGAACATACCGTGATCGTACTCACCCAGATCCACGCCGTAATCACTGATCTTCTTGCCTATGGGCAGGCCGTTGGAGCCCACCTCGGCATCGTAGCGGTCGTAGCTGTCGCCCACCTCGGTGTTGCCCAGCTTGATGGCCAGAGGGTTGTTCACCGTGATATGCTCGGCTCTGCCGGGGGCGTCGGTGTTCATCATACGTCTGGCGACGACGTATTCCTTGCTATCATCGCGCAGATAGCTGTCAAAGGGCAACAGTTCACTGGTCTTCATCAGATGAGGCACGGGCATGCGGAACTCGCCTACGTTGTTGCGCATCTGGAGAGCCAGTCTCCAGCCGCTGCCCACCATGCTGGCCAGCTTGCCGTTGCCAAAGTCGAGACTGATCTCATACAGCCTCAGGGTCTTGATCATGGGCTGCCAGTTAACAGCCACCTGGACGTATTCACCGGTGGCCGGGTCCTCGGTCAATACGGGATAACTGACCTCACCCACCAGCTTGCAGCAGTCGCTGTTCAGCCTGCGGATATTGGAGTCGCCGGGGCCGTTCAGGAACACGAAGGGACGATTGTTCATCTGAATGCCGCTGGACAGGTTCCACACGGCTGCGTAGAGCTTGTCGCCCCACTCCAGGCGGATGCCGGGATGACCGTGCTTTCTGCCGTCGTTCTGATTGGAGTTCCACATGAGAGCCCGGGACTCGCCCTTCAGCACCGTGGAAATATCGTTGCCGTCCACGTCTATGGAGGTCCTGGCCTTGGAAGCTTCTCTCAGGAGATAGAGCCTCAGCCTCATCTGCTGCTGGACGCTGCTCACGTTGGAGACGCCGCTCGGACTGATGTCAGCGGGAGTAAGGGCGTTGCCTGTGGCTATATAGTTCCAGTCTTCGGAAGAGATGGCCTTCATCTTCTTGGTGATCAGGCCGTACTTCAGGTCATCGCTGCTGCTCATAGCCTCCACTGAAGCTTTGGCAGTGCTGCCGAGTATGGTCTTGGAGGCGTTCTTGGTCTGCTTCAGAGCTTCCTGGAAGGCCTCGTAGGTCAGCAGCTCCACCTGGGCGTCCGCTCTGGTGTCGGCGGTGTCGGCGGGATCCACTTCTTCTATCTCATCTATCACGTCTTCCTGCCAATCGGCGGGAGCCTTGCGGTGCTTGCCCTTGTACTTGCCGCCGTACACGCCCTGGGAATAGGCCCAGAAGTAGCCGTCGGCGCCGTTGATGCCCAGCAGGCTGTTGCCGTACTGGTCGGCGTTGTCCAGCACGAAGGGCATGGACTTGATCCGGATCTGGTCATCTTTGCCCGGGGTCCCTGCGATGAGAGTGTTCAGGTTCTCGCCGGTGGCCATGTTGAAGGCTCTCAGATATCCGTCCAGAGCGCCCCAGTAGCCCTGAGGCACCGTGGTGGTGGAGGAAGAATTGATGATAGGCTTGTCGTATATATCCGAGGCGACGCCGGCCAGAGATCCCTTTTCAAAGGAGGATATGGCGGAGACGTCCGAGCCGTCGATGCCGTTCTTGAATATGTAGCCGTTCAGAGCCGCGGCCAGCACCTTGTAGTCGCTGTCTCCCGAAGCGGCTCTCTGCATGGCCAGTACGGAGGCCACACCCATGAAGGGGCTGGAGCCGGCGCTGACGTAGCTCAGGTCAGTGTCATAATCCTTGAAGGAGTACACCAGCAGCTGGTTGCTGTCGGGATTGCCCGTAGGCACGCTGCAGTACCAGGTGCCGTCGGAGGCCTTGAAGCCGGATATGGCCTTGGGGCCGTCGCCGCAGCCGTCGATGACGTGGCGATCCTCGGCATATATTTCGTAGGTCTCGTTGCTGAAGACCCGGTCCTTGAGCCAGGAGTAGCGGGTCAGGGTCCAGCGGTCGCCGGTATCATTGGGATTCTTGGTAAAGGTGACCAGATAATCGTCCGAATAAGATGAATGGTCCGCAAAGAGAGGAGTGGCTCCTCCCTCGGGAGCGGCGTCGTTCAGATTGGGGGTGCACCATACCAGGCGGCCGATGCACTTGGCGTCGTCGTTCCACATGTGGCTGAGCTCGTAGCACCAGGTGCGTCCGTTGGCCGTGGTGGCGAACACCTGGGAGGCGCAGGCCAGCTCGGCGGCGGGAGTGCCCGCGGGAGCCTTGTTGATGTCGGCTACGGGAGCGGCGTCGCCAAAGGCCAGGTCTTCACCGGGCACGGTGAAGGGATACAGCCATATCTGGTCGGCGGCCAAAAAGGCGCCGCCGGTGTATTTCACAGTGACTTTGGTGGGGCGGGCAAAGTGCAGGTCGCCGGACACTTTCTTCCAGCTGCCCAGATCCGATGCCTTGATCTGCAGGCCCTGGATGGTCTTGATATTCTTCGAGCCGCCGACTCCGTATTCCACCATGACTTCAAAGGTGGAGCCTACGGTCTGGGGCACGTTGGGAACGAACACCTTGATACCGTAATCAAAGCCGGAGGCCACTGTCTTGAATTCGTATTCGTCAACTACGTCCTCGTCGCCGCAGGCAGCTCTGTCCTTGGCGGATATGACGTATTCCATGCTGGCGTCGTCGGAGTTCAGCATGGCGTAGGAGGAGCCAAAGGCTATCCCGTTGGCAGGCACTATCCTGTTGGTATTGGCGGCCAGCTCGTTGATAAAGAGGCCGGGGCCCTTGAAGAGAAGCCTGGCATTGGTCTTATTGCCGGAGGCGTAATCGGAGCCCGCAGCGTCAAAGGCGTAGAATATACCGCTCTTGTCGCCTACGAAGAGCACCTTTTCCAGTCTGCCGGTCCTGGGATCCATGGCGGTGGTCACCAGAGGAGTGGTGGCAAAGCCGCCCACCACGGGACCCTCGTAGAGACCCCATTTGTCAGTATTCTTGTTGGGATAGGTCCACAGGTCCGTGGCCACCTTGTTCTCGTCATCGCCGGTGGCGTTGACGGCGCACAGGCGGCCCTGCCAGTGGGCGGGCAAGGCCGAGTCCACCCGGTCGTCGGCTTCGTTGATAGAGGTATATACTATAGGGAAGCCGTTGGCGGAGAACTCTGCATCCGGGGATAGCATGGCCGGATCCAGCTTCAGGGCGTCAAAGAGCATACCGTTGGTGGTAGTGCTGCGGCCGGGCTCGATGACCAGATAGTACACTCTCCCGGGAACAAACCGGATCAACGGATCGCTGGACAGGGTGAGCCAGCCCCCGGGGCCGGTGGTCCCGGTGAAATCGGCCTTTGTGACCTCTGTATCGTCCTCTATTCTAAAGGAGTAGGTGCTGGTGGTACCCTCGACATTGATGGGGCCGAACCCGCTCTCCATCTCTATGTCGTCGGAGGTCTGAGGGCAGTGTATCTTGATCCTGTAGTCGCCCAGCGCTCCCACGCTGAAGGCCAGCCGGGCCTCGTTGCCTCCATGGACGTCTTGCTGGCGCAGGACAGACACGCTGTTCCCCAGAGCTATCTGGCCCGAGGCCAGAATGGGAACGTGGTCCAGGTCCAGCTGCTGCCAGCTGCCGTTCTCAAACTGCAGATCCTTGTCGTCAAATATGACGGAGCCCACGCCGGCCCTTTCGGCCACCGGGGAGCCCACCATCTGAGCGGTGCTCAGCTTGATGAGGCGCACGGCATCGGCCAGCACTATGGCGGGAGCCTGGTCCTCGGAAAGAGTATCCTCATCCAGATACTCGCCGAAGTTGGTGATGGTCACGGTCACGGTGTTGTCCTCGTCAGGCAGGACCAGCGTATCCATACCGGCGTATATCCACTCGCCGGAATACTGCTCTCTGGACATGTCCACCGCGGTGGTAAAGGCGGCATTGCCGTTTACCTTGATCCTCACGTATGCGGTGTTGCACAGATTGTAATCGTTGTTGTTGATGGTCAGCTTTGAAGGAATGGAAAGATTGACCTGATAGTCACCCTTGGGCAGGCCCGAAAAGGTGTAGTCTATGGCAGCGGTTTGACCCGCGTCCACAGCCACGCCGTAAACGGATTCGCAATACATGAATTTGCTGCCCCTCATATCACCGGGGTTCTCGTCGCCCTTCAGGCCTACGGGGGTGGTGTCCACTCCGGCGGCGGCCCATGCGGCCTCGCTGTCGTTGTTGACCACGACGCCTTCGGAGTCCAGGGTCTTCTCAAACACCTGTCCGTCGTCTATCTCGGGATAGATCCAGATGGGGACCACCTTCTTGGCGTCCATGTCCCTGGAATCGGGGTTGAACGCCTGCTTTTCCGTATTATTGCCAAGACCTTCCCATATGCCTATGGGAGTGCCCGAATACGCAAAGGCAATTACTCCTATGGCTATAAGCAGAGCAAATACTGTGACAAATCTTTTCATAATTCCTCCGACGATTTCAAAAATCGCAATAGGTGACCTTCAAAATTATGCTGACCGGCCGGGGCCGGGGTGATATCTTAGTTGGCGGGCTTGTGAACGTAGATCACCGTCACGCCGTTGAAACTTACTTGAGGTTGGTAAGCAATGTCAGGCTGCATGGCGGTAAGCTCGCCGGCCGTGTCGATGTTCTTGATCTCGCAGACGTAGCCGGAATTCGGACTCTCGAGTATGAGATTGACAGAGTTGTTCTCCATATCCGTCATGGTGCCGCTCACAATGAAGAAGCACTCGTCCTCTCCATTGACGAATTCGTTGACGTGTACGCGGCCGGCCGGTACATTGACGCCGCCGTTGAGGGTGGCCACGCTGTTGGACAGGGTGAATATGCCGCCGTGGGCGATGTATGTCCCGAGGCCGTCGTTGGCGCGGGCCTCAAAGCCCTCGATGCGGGAGGGGTCGTCCTGCAGGAAGCCCTTCATGAGCATAGCGGCCACGTAGTTGGACCATTCCAGCTGAGGGTTCAGTATGTTGTCGGTGACGGCATTGCTGGGATTGACGTCGAACACCAGGCCCGCCAGCTTCTTGTCCCGGGCGTAGGCCATGAGCCGCAGCATATCCTTGGGATTGGCGCCGGAGCCCTTGGTCAGGGCTATGACCGGCCGGTCAAACATCCTTTTCTCGTTGAAGAACCTGTTGTTTATGGGGAAGTCGCTCTCCCGCCAGTTGCTGCCGTTGGAGGGCAGCAGGTCCAGGATGACCACGTCTCCCGCAGCGCGGGAATAGACGGCGGCCTCGCCAAATTCCGACTCGCTGATGCCGGGGAGCCTGTTGGCTATCACGGCTTGCCGGTCGGAGGAGCGCAGCTGCTCCTTGTACTTGACGGCGTCCTGCAGGGTGGGCATACCCAGGTTGTCGCAGGCCACGTAGCCCATGAGGCGGGAGCCCTGGACGCGGGCGTTGTTGGCTATGTCAAACCAGTCGTAGTAGGACATACCCTTTTCATACATGTGGTCCGAAATGTCGTAGAACCACTTGCAGTTGGGGGTGTTCCTGGTCACGTCATTGCCCAGGGTGTACCAGTCATTGCCCCAGCTGACCTTGGCAAACACCAGGTCGGCTTCGGCAACCTCCAGGGACTTCAGATATTTGGCCGAGTTGTTGAGCGAAAACACGCTGTCATCGGTGTCGTAGCCCCGGTCCAGATCCATAGACACTCCGAACATGGTGGCAAAGTCGCCCCGGCGGTTCCTGAACCTGCGCTCGCTGTCGAGCTCCCAGCCCATCTTTTTGCTCTGATAATCAGGCTTATAGTAGAAATAGTCCCTGGCCAGGACAGTCTCCTTGCCCTGATATATGCTCCGCATCTCCAGGCAGTAGCGCTCATCTTTGGGCAGGCCTTCAGGGATCTCGGTGAACCCGCCGTGCATGACGCCCTGATCGACGCCCCAGGTGGGGTCGTTGCTGCTCACTTCCTTGTTGGCCGCCTTGCCGGGAGCCATCACGGGATAGATGCAGAACCAGGGCGTGTCGCCATTGGCCGACACGTCGCTCCAGTCGGAATAAGCCTGGAAGGAGACCCTGAGATCGTTGACCACGTTGCCGGTGGCCTTTACTATGGGCTCGTAACCCAGGTTGTAAGTGTTGCCCAGGGCGATGTAGGGCTCGGGCTTCTTGTCCCGATACATCCAGGCCTGGTTGATGGAGATCTTCCGGGCATAAACGCCCTTGGCCACGTAAACGCAGAAGCGGCACGTCGTTATGTTGGCGTCCCGGGGGCAGTACACCCTGCTCTCAAAGGCGTAGTCGCTGCCGGTGAAGCTGTACATCTGAGCGTGATGTTCCAAAAAGCCTCTGGTCTTCTCTGTCTTGAGCACCTTGCCGTCGTTGTCCAGCCACTGGACCTGCACGTTCACGTTGTCCTCGTCAAGGCCCATGAACTTGAGCATCTTGAAGGTATCCACGGCGTCAATGTTCAGACCCACGGTATAAAGACGGCCCGTGCCGCCGGAGATATCCACGTCCTGATATATGTACTGGGGAGTGATCGTACCGGTGGCAGTAGTGTTTTTGAAGGACAGCTCTCCGGACGTATAGGTGAAGTCCGGCGCGATGGCGTCGTCCATGGTCCAGCCCGCAGGCTGCGCGGGATCGGCGTCTGCCTCCTGGAACTCATAATTCTGCAGCATATTACCGGCCTTGATGTCCGACCTTGCCGCAGCAAAACCGGCGCAAACGGCAACGAGCAATAAGGTAATAAAGAGCTTTTTCAAAACATCATACCTCACAGTCAGTTTATGTGGCGTATATATATACTTATCTTTGATGCCAATATCACATACATATGACACCGATTTACGAGCCGATGTTCCTTGTGACCTTCGGCGAAAAGAAAATAATGAGAGGCGCAGCCCGCCCGCAAACACCGGGGGCCGGACCCGCTCGATATAAGAAAAAAGCCGGCCAAAAGCCGGCTCTGTATAATAAAGCTTAATTGGTTTCTTTGGCCAGATCAAAGGCCCTCTTCAGGTCGGACACGTCGATGATGGTCCTGCCGTTCTGGATCTTGGGTATCATATTGACCGTGAGGCTCTTGCCGTTGACCTTGATGGTCCTGGAGCCGATGGTCATCTCTACCTTGACGTTGTTGATGTAG
>JAFZNQ010000070.1 GCA_017552965.1 Abditibacteriota bacterium
TCAAGCAGAAGCTTAACGGGATGACACCAAGCGAATACAGAAAAAAGGCATTAACCAATGGTTAAATAGAACGTGGGGATTTGGGGATTTTCTTTGTCCAACTTTTTGGGGTCACATCAAACTGTCGGAAAGGCCCGGGCACGGCACCATATTCACCGCCGGGAGAAAGTCTGTTTTGTCCCGTTGGGCCTGTCCGCAGCCGGAGGCTCGCGGCTTCGTGACAGGGGATTTCTTACCGCCTCTTACAGAGGCGCCGAAATGACGTTTAATATGTGACGGGACAAAAGCCCTTGCAGCTGCAGAAACGGCGGTCAAATACAGACGTCATCTCGGAGTCAACCCCGCGTCATCCCGGCGGAAATGGCGCCGGCGGCAGGATGCCTCCTCGCGGGTGGCACGGGCCGGCGCAGGGAGAAAAAAGCGGCTGCGGGCGCCTCGCGCCTGCAGCCGCGCCGGATCATTGCCGCTCCCGTGTCACCGGAACATCTGCATCACCCCGGCCGCTTCCGCCAGGGCGGAGTCAAAGTCCGAGGGCCACCGGCATTCCAGAGTCACCCGCCGGTCGTAGCCTATCTCTCTCAGCTTGTCCCGCCAGGCGGTCAGGGCCTCGGCATCCCCCCGGCCGGGGGCCATACGGTCCTGATTTGGACGGGCCAGGTGCACGTGGATCAGCTCTCCGGGCCGCAGCTCGTCCAGCTCCGACAGCTCCTCGCCGTTGCTCCAGGCGTGGAAAAAGTCCACCAGGCAGCCCAGATTTTTCCTGTCCACTGCCCTTTTGATCCGTATGCCGTCCGCTATGGTGTTGATCATATTGGTTTCTGCCGGTCGGAGGGGCTCCACGGCCAGGCTGATGCCGTAGTCGGCTGCCCGGTCGGCCAGCCTGCGGAGCAGGGTCACCAGCTCCTCTTCCGCCCGGGCCGGTTCCATGCCTGCGGGGACGGACCGGGCGCCGCCGCTGCCTATGCAGCAGACGCTGCCGCCCAGGAGCCGGACCACCTCAAAATTGCGGGTAGCGTAGTCCAGGGCCGCCGCCCGGACGCTCTCTCCGCCGTACAGGGTGACCTCGGACTCGAAAAAGCACACAAAGCAGTCGATGGAGAGCCCCAGAGCCCGGGCTTTGTCCCTCATGGCGCGCAGCGCGTCGTCGGTGAGCCGCCGCGCTCCGTTCAGAGGGACGTCCATATAGTCAAAGCCGTTCTTTGCGGCTTGGGCCAGCTGGCCCTCGCCGCCGCACACTCCCAGCTTCATGACACTGTTCCTCCTTTATCTGGCCAGCCACATTGCCGGGCGGACGCCATAGGTGACGCCTCCCTCGTGGGGAAAATCTATGGCGCCGTGCCTGTCGGCAAAGGCGTTGTCTCTGGTGACATAGCAGTCCCGGACGTAGCTGTGGAGCTCGTCTTCCTTTGCCGCTGTCCGGTCGGCGGTCTTGGAGCCCTTGCTTTTGCGGGCTTCGGCCGACGGGAACAGGGCCGTGAGCTCTGCGGCGGAGAGCACAAAGCATCTGTCCGTGGTGGAAAAGGTCTTTCGCTCGGCGGGTACGTCCGTGGTCTCTATCTCCGTCCTCAGTATCAGGGCCCGCTCGCCGGCTGAAAAGGCGTAGCCCACAAACTTGTTGTTGAGAAAAGTCCTCAGGCTGCCCTTGTCCCAGGTCTTATAGTCCGGCTCGGGGTAATACAGGATGTCCTTTGACACCACCAGAGCCTTTTTGTCTTCTGTCTTCAGCACTATCCACTCGATGGGCTCCTTGCCGTTGGCGGCGCTGCCGTCCTGCTCTGCCTCGCCCAGCAGCACTCTGTCTCCCCGGGTCAGGTCCATGCCCTTTTCGTAGGCGCGGGCTTCTGCCGACAGGGTGAACCGGGGAGGGGTGATATGCCCGGTCACCCGGAGGGGCGTGTCCTTTTTCACCCTGATCACAGGCCGCACGCCCAGCTTGTCAAAGGCGTCGGCGCTCCCGGTCCGGGGGACGCCCCGGCTGTCCACGTATGTGAAGGCGCTGCCGGTGATCACTCTCAGGGCCCAGGGGAAGCAGCCGTCCTCGGTCTTCAGGTCCCCGGCAAAGGGGGCCGGCCGGGCCTTTCTGGTCTCGGCTCCGTCAAACATGGCCCACACGGACACGCCGTCGTCCGCCCACAGGTCGCCGAAGCCCTGCAGCAGGGTCACCTTGTCGGAGACGGGCTCCTCGTTGAGGGTCCAGGTCAGCAGCCGCTCCCGCTCCTCCGGAGCAAAGCAGCTCTCCTCAAACTCCGTGTTGAGCCGCAGCCGCAGCATAGAGGTCTCCCACTCCTGCCCCAGCTCCTCCCGGGAACAGGTCTCGGGGATGTATCTGCTGATCAGGGTGAGAGTGTCCAAAGGCTCCGGCAGGTCGCTCCATTCTTCGGACCGGACGCCGTCGGCGGGCCGGGCGTAATAGTAGTCCAGCACTATCCATTCCAGAGGCTCCTTTGCCCCGTCGGGTCCGGCGGGATATGAGCCGAAGGTCACTATATCTCCCGGCGCGGGCGCAGCCCAAAGAGCCGCGGCAAATATGACGAGGAGGGCTGTAAAAAACGTTTTCATGATGACTCCTTGTGTGTATTGTTCCCGGGCGGCAGGCCGCCGCCGGTATCAGGCTATTCCGACGAGGTGCGCACGTAGACGCCGTGGCTTTCCCGGAGATACAGGCCCATGGAGGTCTCGGCTGCCGCCATCTCGCCATAGACGCTGTCGGGCAGGCTGTCCTTTCCCGCCTTGCCGGAAGTCTTGATCCACAGAGCGGGCCGCAGGCCGGCATACTGCTCCTGATGATGGCTCCCGAAAAAGCGCACCCTGCCCTTGTCCGTGATCTCCGCCCAGGAGCCGAAATCGTCCCTGGTGGCAAACCGGTCTTTGTAATACTTCACCGCCTCCGCAGGCAGGCTTTTGAGAGCCGCGGGCGTGCAGACGCTTTTGCGGGCCCCTGCCGTGGGAAACAGCAGGTCCAGCTCGTGGAGAGACAGCAAAAAGCAGCTGTCCGTGAGCTTTGCCGCCCCTTCCTCCGTCATGTCGTAGCCGCAGTACACGTGCTCTGCCGGCAGTATGAGGGCCTTTTCGCTGTCGGAAAAGGCGCCGGCAAAAAACTCTCCGTTGAGAAAGCCCCGGGGCGTGTCGTCTCCGTGTCTCAGCTCATACAGTATCTTTTTGCTGACCGCCAGGGCCTTGCCGTCCCCGGTGTCCAGCACTATCCACTCGATGGGCTCCTTGCCGTTGGCGGCGCTGCAGTCCTGCTCCGCCAGGCCAAAGCTGATGACGTCCCCCCTTTTCAGCAGGGCGGGAGCGGTGTAGGGCCGCGCCTTGCGCCCGGTCCCGAATCCCGGAGCCTGTATATGGCCCGTGACCTCCACCTTGGCGCTCTTCTTTACGCCGATCATGGGCCGCACCCCGATGACGGGATAGCGGGTGAGAGGGCCGTTGAGAGGGGAGCCGTATCCGGACACCCGGGTGTATCTGCCGTCCCAGCCCTCCGGGTCCTCATAATAGCCAAAGTTGTCCCTGATCCTGTCCTCGGTGCAGAGTATCCACGGAGCGCAGCCTTCCGCGTCCACGGGGACGCCCCGTTTGGCAGCCCAGGGCGTGGCTGCAGCCTTTCTGAGAGCGGCGCTGTCAAACAGGCTGTTGTCGCCTCCGTATTCATAGTGAGGAGACACAAAAGGGATCAATACGTTCCCGGCGGGGACCTGCGGACAGTCTGCAAAACAGACCTCCGCGAATTCGTCGTTGAGCCATTCCGTCAGAGGCGAAGCAAAGGTGTCAAGAGGCAGCCCCTCCGTGGGAAATCCGTCCAGCACGAGCCGGGACACCAGCAGCACCAGGTCGTCCTCTCCCATATCCTCGGGGACGGGCGCCACTATCCACTCCACCGGCCTTTTCTCGCCCTCTGCGGTATAGGGCCAGCTGCCCAGAGTGACTATGTCGCCCGGCCGGGGAGCAGCGCCCGCGCCGGCCGCCAGCAACAAGGCCCACAGGACCAAAAGGATCTTTTTCATATGGTTTCTCTATGCGAAGTTGTCTGCAGCGGCGGGAGCGCGCCCCCTCCGCTACTTTTATTATATACCATCCGGGAGCATTTTGCGCGGCAAAAAGACAGGTCCTGCGCCGCAGGACCAAAGCATATTTTTCGACAGAGGGGATTGTTTTTTGCCGTCGTCCCGGCGCTGAGGGCACGCGTCATCCCGGCGCTGTCCCGTTCAACACCGGACGTCATCTCGGCGGTGAGGGCCCATCGGGCGCTCACCGGTAAGAGATCCCCTGAGAAAGAACCGCGAGCCCGGGACACGGACAGGCCCAACGGGACAGTGGAAAACGATCTCCACGATAGAACCGCGAGCCCACAACCACGGACAGGCCGGGGTGGGAGGGGCGTTATCCGGGGTCCCCGAAAAATCGCAGATTTTTTGGGGTATAAAGCCCCTGCTCAAGCCGAAGGGCAAGCGTCGCCGTCAGGCGCAAGGCGGAAAAGGCAGAAATGCAGCCGGGGTCCCCGAAAAATCACAGATTTTTTGGGGCTTAACTTCTTTTCTGCCCCGCCGCTGAGCGCAGACCTGAGGCGCAGACGGGTGCAGGGCAGCCGGCCCTGCTCGCTCTCACCCCACAAAATCATTCGATTTTGCGGGGGCCCCGAGGAGAGTGGTCCGGAGACGAGCTGTTCAA
>JAFZNQ010000071.1 GCA_017552965.1 Abditibacteriota bacterium
ATGACGGGAGTGTTTTCCCCTGCCCCGCGATACGGCCCCCCCCAACGGCATAAATGCCGTCGGTCCCCCCGTAGATCTCTTACCGGTTTCGCTTACGCTCAACCGCCGAGATGACGCGGGTTGGGTGCTGCGCCGGGATGACGGGAGAGTGGAGCTTGAACGATCCTCCGCCGCGTGGACCCCCCAACGGCCTTCAGCCGTCGGTGCCCCCACAGATCTCCAACGCACAATAATGTGCGCTGGGATGACGGCGGAGGATCCGGGATGACGCGGGGTGTTGGCGGTGTCGCCGGGATGACGAGGGGAGGATCCGGGATGACGCGGGTTGGACGCTGCGCCGGGATGACGGCGGAAGAACGCCCTGCCGCCCGGGTCACTCTGCGGGGGTGAGTTTCTCCAAAAAAGGCTCGGCCCTGCGGGTCCTGACGGCCTCCAGCAGCTCTTCCACGGTGTCGCACCGCCTGTCCGTGGCCACGCCGGTCCTGCGCTCCCTGTCCGGGGTGTGGTTGTCGGACCCGGCCACGGGCAGCAGTCCGTATTCCCGGCAATACCACCGGGCCCTTTCGTTGCATTCGTCGGAGACGTGGCCGTTGTATATCTCCACCGCGTCCACTTCCCGGGGGCAGAGGATGATGCCGTGGGTCATGTACCACGCCTCCAGAAAGGGATGGGCGTGGATGATGAAGACGCCCGCCTCCCTCGCTTTTTTGAAAAGCTCGGTGTAGCGCAGGTCAAACAGGTCTTCGCTGTCCAGCATCCAGTCGCGGCTGACGTTCAAAAACACAAAGTCGTTGCCGGTGCAGGGGAGAAACCGGTCCGCACTTCTCCTGATGCTGTATTCCAGGCCGGGAAACACGCTCAGGCCGTATTTGCCGGCCTCCGCCGCGGCCTGCCCGGTCACTTCCCAGATGCGGTCCACCCGGTCCTTCCACGGGGCCCCCTCGGGGACGGCGGAGCTGCCGGTCAGGTGGTCAGTGACGCAAAAGCCCGCGTAGCCCATTTCGTGATAATAGGCCGCCATGTCCTTTACGGGCGAGCCGTCGCTGCCTTCTTTGGTGTGCATGTGCAGATCGTACAGATATTTCAAGGGCGTTGCTCCTTTACGGGGGCCTGCAGCAAGGCCTCCTGGGCTTTTATCTGGCCCTCCATGGCCCTGTCCAGGCTGGAGCGGTAAGACTCCTGTCCGTTTTCCACCATTTCCTCCAGATAGCACTGGGCCAGCCTGTAGCATTCCAGGGCCTCCCTGGCGTCGGCGGGGGTGCCCGAGCCGGAGTAATACATGTCGCCCAGCCGCAGATACACCGGGCCGGCGGCGTCTTGCCTGTCCTCGTCGGACATGAGCAGGAGGCAGCGCTTGTAGATCAAAAAGGCCGTATTCTTGTCCATGTCCACATGGTAGCCGTTGCGGTACATGTCGCCTATCTTGTAGGTGGACACCGGCTCTCCCAAAAAAGCGCCGATGGAAAACCATTTGAAAGCCTTTTCGTAGTCCTGCTCCACTCCGTTGCCGTAGTAGTAGCAATAGCCCAGATTTTCCCGGGCAACGCTGCTGCCGAGCCGGGCGCCCTTGATGTACCACAATATGCCGGTTTTGCAGTTTTTTTCAAATCCACGGGCGCCGTTGTAATAATGGGCCCCCAGATTGTTGGCGGAAGCGCCGGCGTCCTCGTTGACTTCGCACTTCATGGCGTCAAAATACATATCCTTCACCAGATCTCTCAGATCGTAGGGAAAGATCTTTGGCAGGTCGCACTCATACATCAGCTCGTCGGCCACCTCGCCCAGGTCGTCGGGCAATCGGACCGAGCCGTCCAATATGGCGTCCAGCACCTCGGCAGTTTCCGGGTATTCCGCGCGGTCCAGCCTGTCGGCCACCCGCTTTACCTTCTTCATATTCACGTGAAATACTATCGCGCTCTTTCTCATGCTCTTTCTCCTTTATAAAATCATGCTATAATGTGGGGAACACTCGTCATCACGGCAGGACCCCTCGACCAAAGCCCGGGCATATTGTCCCGTTCAATAATAACGTCATCTCGGCGGTGAGGGTTCCTCATACCCTCACCCTCGGGGCCCCCGAAAAATCACAGATTTTTTGGGGTGAGGTTCGAGATCCCCTGTCACAAAGACGCGAGTGACCGCAACCATCAGGCCCAACGGGACAAAGCCCCGATCCCGCGTCATCCCGGCCAAAACGGCAACATATCAAACGCAGAGCGTTTGGCCGTTTTGGGGAAGGGACCTCGGGAGGGGCCCGGCTGCCTCTTCATTGCTCTGTCGGAGACAGAGAAGGCAGACGGGAAGGACCCGGCCCA
>JAFZNQ010000072.1 GCA_017552965.1 Abditibacteriota bacterium
AGGGCCTGGGCGCTGTTGGGGCTGTTCGGCATAGCCGTCACCCTTCTCCAATATGCGGCTGTGTATCTGCTCGTGCCCTCCGGGGAGACTTTTTCGGACAGCTTCCGGGAGTTTTATTACCGAAGCGACGTGGCTCACTATATGGGCATCGCCGAGGACTGGTATGTGCCCGTGGGGGACGAACGGCTGCGGCTGGTGTTCCTGCCCCTCTATCCCCTGACGATCCGGATCATGACCGTATACGGGGACTATTTTATCGGCGCGTTCCTCTCCGCCCAGCTCTTTTCCCTTTTGTGTCTGCCCGCGGCCTACGAGCTGTTTCGGCTGGATATGGACCGCTGGGACGCCATGTCCTGCGCCCGCATGCTGTTTTTGCTGCCCGGCGGCGCGTTTTTGCGCATCCCCATGAGCGAGGGGCTGTTCCAGTTTTTCACGCTCCTGGCGGTATACTTTGCCCGCAAACACCGGTTCCTCCTGGCGGGACTGTTCACGGCCCTCTCCGCCCTAACCCGGTCATTGGGCATCCTGCTGCTGGGGCTGCTGCTTGTAGAGATGCTGACGGCGTTTATGGACGCCTGGCGCAAGGATAGGCAGGGGGCCCGCCGTCTGCTGCCGTCGTATATAGGCAGCCTTCTCTTAGGCTGCTGCGGCACGGCCATCTACCTGTTCATCAACTGGCAGATCAGCGGCAGCCCCTTCACTTTCCTCATCTACCAGCGGGAAAACTGGAACCAGCGGATGGGCCTGTTCTTCAATACGGCGGGATATCTGGCCGAGTATGGTCTGCTCTATTATAGGAACGGGGATATGGCGTCGGTCCTGTCCCTGAGCCTGCCCAACCTCCTCTGCCTCTTCGGGACCCTGGGACTGCTGTGCCAGGACAGGAAGCGGATGCGGACCAGCTATCTGCTGTGGTCATTGGCCTACTTCGCCGCCGCCATCGGGGCCACCTGGCTCCTCAGCGGGCCCAGGTATCTCGCTATGCTGTTCCCCCTTGCTATTGCCCTTTGCAGGCTTTCAAAAAAGCCCGGTGTGAGGCTGGCCATGGAGGGCGGGCTCCTGCTGTGTCAGACGGGGTATCTCGTCATGCTGGCCCTCGACTGGTCCGTTTATTGAAGAAAATGCGTAGACAAAACCCGCCTCATCCAGTATACTGGAGCACATGGAAAAACTGCGTCGATTCTTAGCCTATTACAGGCCCCATCTGGGGCTGTTCCTGCTGGACCTATTCTGCGCGCTGGTGGTGGCCGCGGTGGACGTGGCGTTCCCGCTGGTGACCCAATACGTCCTGCGCACCCTTCTGCCCGCCATGGCGGCCAACAGCGCCCTGGTGCGCCTTTTCGCGCTGCTCATGGGCTGCCTTGTCTGCGCTTATTTTATCCGGGCGGTCCTGCAGTTCATCATCGGCTACTGGGGCCACAGGCTGGGCACCTTCATCGAGGCGGACATGCGCCGGGACATCTTCACCCACATCCAGACCCTGCCCTTCTCCTTCTACGACAGGAT